>PUOG01000240.1 GCA_003552745.1 Spirochaetaceae bacterium | reverse complement strand
GTTGTATTCGCCCTGCCCGGCAATCCGGTCTCGTCGCTTGTCACACTGCGTCGCTACCTCGTACCGGCGCTCGTGCACTTCGGTTTCGGCCCACGGCCCGACGCCGGTTACGACTCGGTCGATCTCCTTGCCGGCGGGGTTGATGCGGTTCTCGAGGAGAAGATAGAGTTTGCGTACGCATTGACCTACTATCCAGCCGTGGTTGCGGTCTCCGAACGGACGACCGGCGCCGGAACTGTGCTGCGGGTACGTCCGGTTGCCGGCCACGGCTCCGGTGACTTTCTTCAGCTGGCCGGAAGCATTGGTTTCGTCGAGATGCCGGCTGATCGCGATTCTCTTCCCGAGAGGGCGCCGGTACGGCTCTTCCCCTGGGCTGCGAGGTGAGTATGGCAGAAACGGTGACGGTGAGATACTTTGCCGAGTTTCGCGAGCAGGCTGCTACCGACTCCGAGGAGCGCCGTATCGCTTCGGATGGCCTGGTGAGCGCGGGAATGCTCTTCGACGAGGTTGCCGCCGAATACGGGTTCCTCCTCGGCCGCGACAGCGTTCGGCCGGCGGTAAACGGGCGATATGCCGACTGGGAGCATCCGCTGCGTCCCGACGACGAAGTCGCTTTTCTGCCCCCGGTCGCGGGAGGGTGATGTGCGCGACAGCGCGACCGCTACCGCCTATACATTCTCCCTTTCGGATGCGGCTCACGAAACGCCGAACGATTTCGAGTCCACGGTACGCGATCGCGCGGCTCACATTCGCGCCTGTCACCCGGAGGTCGGCGCCACACTGACCTTCGAAGGGCGGGTGCGCAACCACCACAACGGGAGAGCCGTCGTTCGTCTGTCGTACTCCGCCTACGAGCGGCTTGCAGATAGCGAAGGAGCGACGATTCTGAGCGAAGCGATAGAGCAGTTCGATCTGCAGTTCGCCCACGTCATACACCGCACCGGCGAATTGCAGGTCGGAGACCTGGCGGTCTGGATCTACGTCGGCGCGGCGCACCGCGCGGCGGCGTTCGACGGCTGCCGGTACATAATCGAAGAGATCAAGCGCCGCCTGCCGGTCTGGAAGCACGAGTCGTATGACGACGGCACCTCGGTGTGGGTGAACGGCGCGGGCTGACCGTACGGCGTGCCGTGCGCCTCCGGAACGCCTCGCAGCTCCGGTTGTCGTCGCAGACCACTATTGTTCCACCAACTTCGGAGCGGCGCGATGAGCGCCATGTTGGAATCGTCGGGGTTACTCCTTCGTCTTCTCTCCGGTGTCGTTCGCCCCGCCGGCTGTTCCACCGGAACCACCGTCGTTGTCTTCATCCGTAGCTCGCGCCTCACCATCTCTCAAGCCCTTATCAAGCTCGCGCTTCGCCTCACCGAGCGACCGCGCAAAACGTGGAACAGCCCGTGCGCCGAACAGAACAACGACCACTCCTGCAATGATGAGTATTTCCGTGCTGCCGATCATGTGCCGCAATCCTCCCTGTGCCTTACTACTATACACCTTTCGGGAGTGGAATGAATGCGCTGTCAGCCGCCCGTCTCGTAACGCTTGAACATCTCGTACGGCTTCTTGAGATCGTCGACCGTGAACGGACGCCCGTCCACCGAGCCGATCTCCGGAGAGACCTCCACGACGAGATAGCCGGAGTATCCGGTGTCGATCATTCGTTCGACCGCTTTAATGTAGTCGGCCGTGCCTTCCCCGAACCGGACGAACTCCTTCTTGCCGAAGGTACGATTCTCTTTCAGGTGAATATGATTGATCCGGGAAGCGAACTCGTCGATGAGATCGTTTAGGGACACCGACGCGGCTTCAAAGTGCCCGGTGTCCATACAGATTCCGAGCGAAGGCGAGTCCACCGCGTCGAAGATTCGCCGGTAGTCGTCCAGGTTCTCGAGGTTGTTTCCGACATGGTTTTCCAGGCTGACCTCGACCCCGGCTTCTTCTGCCGCCGGCATCAACTCCTTCAAGACGTCGATGATTCCCTCGAGCCCACCCGCTGTCCCGCGACTGCTGCCGGTGGCGCACACGATCGATCCACCGAGCTCCCGGACAGCCTCTATGGTTCGAAGTTTGTGCCCGAGGTCCTTCGTAATCGCCACGTTGTCATCACCGCCGAAACCCGAGACGTGGATCGAGCCGGGCGAGACGCCGGTCTCTCGACAGCGCTCGGCCAGCTCTTCCATTTTCGCAGGCGTAATCGTGCGAGGATACCAGCAGTTGAACTCCAGGTGGCGGTATCCGGCCTCCCTTACGTTCGTAAAGGTGTGGACGAAATCCTCATCCCCGAATCCATCGAACGACAGCGTTGCGCACGACAGTTTGATCACGAGTCACCTCCTCTCTTCTTCGCCGAAGTGGTTCCCCGCGCCGATTCGGTCAACGCCGACCAGAACGGCGGATACGGCCGGTCCATATTATCTCGCCCCGTCTTCGCACGTCCCTCCAGAAACGAATGGACGGCGGTAAGAATGGGCGCGGGAAACCCGCTACGTTTCGCCTCATCGAGAAAGTAGCCGTATTCGGGGTACTTCGCGTCCATCTCCTCGCCTTCTCCGGCTTCGATGCGATCGGCGATCTCTCGAAACCGCCGGCGGAATCCGGACTCCCCTCCGATTGCTTCGGAAAGTACATCGGCCTGCACGCCGGCTGTTACCCCGAACGCCACAGCCTCGAGATACGCGGCATCCACGAGCCCCATGGCCAATTGGTTTGAAGCCTTCACGACCTGTCCGTTTCCACTGTCGCCGCAGTACGTCAGCCGCGCCCCCGCGAGAGCGCCGAGCAGACTTTGATGTTTCTCGAAGGTGGAACGATCTCCACCGGCGAACACGAAGAGCTCGCCTCGCATTGCACCTTCAGTTCCTCCACTCACCGGCGCATCGAGCAACTCTACACTCTTCTGCCGCAGCTCGGCACAGAGACGGCGCGTTTCCCGGACGAGCGTCGTGCCCATGTCGATAATCGTCGTCCCGCCGCCGGCCGCCGGAAGAATCTCCGTCTCGATCACGCGCACTGTGACATCCGACGAAGGCAGGCTCAATATGATCGTATCGCAGCGCGTACACAGCGAGTCCACATCGGGAGACGGCTTGCCACCCTTTTCGCCGATGGTCTCCACGCGCGAGGAGTCGACATCGTACACCGCCAGATCGTATCCGCCACGGAGCAGCGTCGCCGCGATACCGCTGCCCATGCGCCCGAGTCCGATCACGCCTGTCATTTCGGCCCCGCCTTACGTGCCGCCGATGCGATTGTCTCGTAGTCCGGCACGTCTACCCGCTCGCCTCCGTTGAGCGCCGACTGGTGCGCACATATCCCGACCGAGGTCCAGTTGGCCGCCGTCGGAGCGTTGGGAAACGGGTCGCGGTCTTCGCGCAGAGCGGTCACGAACTCGTGTACCATGTGCGGATGGGAGCCGCCGTGTCCGGCCCCCTGAATAAACGAGAGGTGCTGCTCGTCGGCGACTCCGGTCGTGAACGGTCGGATAGCACTCGGTAACCTGTGCGCGTAATCGGGGACCTCCACGCGGGAAGGAATTTCCGATTCGGGCTTCTTCGCGGTGTGGAGCACCGGACGCTCGCCTTCGATGAGTGGCCACTCAAACGATTTCTTGCTGCCGTATACGTCGATACTCTCACGGTACTGCCGCGCGGTGTCCCAGAGAAACCGCCACACGTGAGCTGCCAGATCGGATTCCTTGATCTTGATGTGACACGACTCTACGGCGAAACTGTTCCCGGACTTCGCGGCGCACTCTTCGTTGATACGGCCGGAACCGAAGCAGCTGACGTACTCCGCCAATCCATCGACCATAGCGAGCACCGGACTGACCACATGGGTGGCATAGTGCATGGGAATCATCGCTTTCCAGTACTCCGGCCACCCCTCCATATCCTGGGGGTGTGACGCATGCAGGTACTGTATTCGCCCGAGCTCACCCTTCTCATAGAGCTCTTTTACAAACAGGTACTCGCGACTGTAGACAACCGTTTCCGCCATCATGTACTTGAGTCCGGTCTCGGCGACGAGCTCGACGATCTCGCGACAGTCCTCGATTGTCGTGGCCATCGGCACGGTACACATGACGTGCTTCCCCGCCTTCAGAGCCGCTTTCGTCATGGGTGCGTGGTCCGGAATCGGAGTGTTGATGTGTACGAAGTCGATGCCGTCATCGGTGAGCATGTCGTCGAAACTCGTGTATCGGCGCTCGATACCGAATCGGTCGCCGACGCTGTTGAGACTCGACTCCGTTCGTTGACAGATCGCCACTACGTCGGCGTCGGGATGGTGCCGATAGATCGGTATGAACTCTGCGCCGAATCCGAGACCGACGATTCCAGCTCGTGCTTTTGTCATATTCTCATCTCCTAAAAGTGTAGTAATTTGGAGCGATACCAAACCGCCAAGGCGCCCACCAGCCCATTGACAATTCAGGACTTGAGCCCCTCCAATATTGAGTCGACCCATTATGAGCACCCGTTCACTACCAGGTACATGCAAGTTCGCGTAAACTTTCTGAGAAATCTTACCGGGGCAGCGCGAGGGTAGAGCTGCGAACCTGGTTGCGGTATTGAATCGGCGTCATGCCGGTTTCATGCTTGAAGAACACGCTCACGTACTCGGGGTGCTCGATTCCGAGCGATTCGGCAATATCGGCGAGGGTAAAATCGGTCTCGAGAAGCAACTCGCGGACGCGATTGGTGCGGACGCGGACGATTTCCTGATGCGGACTTCGATTGAGCTCCCGCCGGAACCTGGATTCGAGCGCGCGCCGGGACAGTGGAATCACGGAGAGCACGTCATCGACGGTTATCGCCCGGCGAACCGCGTTCTCCCGTATGAACCTGACCGCTCGGGAGATCAACGGATCTTCTACCGCAAGAAGGTCGGTCGACACGCGCTGTCGTATTCCGAGAGGTGCGACGGAGTGTTTCTCCGCCGGGACGTGTTCGCCGTTCATCATTCGGTCGAGGAGAGCGGCCGCGAGGTAGCCGGTACCGGCCGTATTCGGGATGACGCTGGAAAGCGGTGGTGTTGCCAACTCGCAAAGTAGTTCGTCGTTATCCATTCCGATGACCGCCACATCTTCCGGCACGAGTATGTCGTAGTAGCGACATATTTCGAGCAATTGCTGGGCACACGCGTCATAACACGCGAAAATCCCCACCGGCTTCGGAAGCGACTCCAACCACTCCCGAATTCGTTGTCGTTCAAAATACCAACGTACCTGCGGATCGGTTCGTTGAGGCAGGGAATAGACTCGCTCCGGCAGCTGTTGCGCCTTCATCGACTCACGGAAATGGTACTCCCTCCATCGCGACCAATTATAGTACGGATCTCCGAAGAACGCGAAATGTTTGAGACCGCAATCTTTGAGATGATTCACGGCAGCTTCGGTAATCGCCTTATCATCGGTCTCGACCCACGGCAACTCGGGAAGCAGTCGCGCGGCGCTCACGTCGACGGTCGGCAGCTTCAGCGTCCGAATGGTCTCGGCAGTGCGCGTGTGCTCGATTCTCGCGATAACCCCGTCTCCTTCCCAATTGCCTGCGAACGATTCGTCCGGCTCGTGGCGTCCATGTTCGGTCAGATAAACCGTCCAGGACGGATGAGTACGGATATAGTCGTGTATTCCGAGCAAGATCCCCCGGGCATAGTCGTTCGACGTTTCGATGACTAAGGCCACATTGCGCTTCTTTTCGCGGCTGCTTCCCGATCGTCGGACGGACATTGTGTGTACCCAGTCAGATCTCGTATCTTCGATCACGAAGAGAGTATCTTCAGCGGTCGACGCTACTGTGTATCCTTGCGCGGGCCGGCCGGTCAACTCCTGAGGCCCCAACGCCGAAGTCTCCGACGCTCATGAGAGAGACTCAATCGCACCTCTATCGGGTGTGTGTCCGCCCCGACCATCGAGTGACGCCGCAGATCCCGCAAATCGGCGAATCATTTGACAAGATGTCATGCATTTTGTTTAATCATTTGACAGGATGCCCCTTCAACGTCTCTTCGAGCTCGACCGCCTCGCCGTCGAGCACGCCGGACGATATGAAACGTCGCGGAGCCTGTACCACGAGCTCGCACACACGAACGGACGGCCCTTCGTGTCCGTTACCGGCCCCCGCGGGGTCGGCAAAACAGTACTCCTGAGACAGCTGCGCGCCGGTAGCCCGGACGCGGTGTACATCTCCGCAGATACGCTCGAGGCCGATGAGTCACTGTTCGACCTGCTTGCAGCACTCAACCGCGAATACGGAATCAAGCGCGTATATATCGACGAGATCCATCCACTTCAATCGCGGCTTCCCCGCTGCGTTGAAACAGATATACGACTTCCTCTCCGTCGAGGTCTGGTTCACGAGCTCCGCCGCCCTCGCGATGGAACAGTCGGCCTGGGATCTGTCGCGACGGGTACGCAGCTGCTATCTTCGCGCGTTCACCCTCGGGGAGTACATGCATTTTGCCGAAGGCATCGAAGTCGCGAGGCTTCCGCTCTCACGCCTCTTCGGCGCCGGCCCGCCGGCCGAACACCTGAGATACGGCTATCACTTCGACAGATTCCTCGACGGGGGATTGTATCCGTTCACCCTCGAGAGTGGCTTGGACCTCGAGCCGTTTCGATCGATGATCGAGAAGATCGTCTCCACCGACATTCCGTCGGTATCTCCATCACTTAGCCACGACGACCTGACCCGCATTCGAAAGGTCCTCGCCTTTATCGGAACCTCACCGATCGACGGAGTGAACTACAGCTCGATCTCGCGAAACACCGGAATAACGAAGTACAAGGCCGAACAGTACCTCGAGCTACTCGAGCGCGCATTTCTCGTGCGGCGCGCCTTTCCGGCCGGGACGAACGTTCTCAAGGAGCCGAAGGTATTCCTCGAACCGCCGTACCGTCTGCTGTATCGGGATCGCGACGCGTGCATCGGCGAGCTTCGCGAAGACTTCTTCGCCCTGGCGATGGCCCAGCATGAGCGCCCGTTCTCCTACGCCAAGTCGACCCGAGGCTCGAAAACACCGGACTTTCTCATTGAAATAGACGGAGAATCGATCGTCGCGGAAGTCGGCGGACGCGGCAAAGGGAGATCGCAGTTCAAGGGGATTGAATACCGCCGCAAAGTGGTTCTCTTCCACGATTCTCCGGCAGCGCCGGCGCAGCGTGCCGGCAGGCACGAGCGCCCTGTCACGCACGATCGCCTGCCGCTTCACCTCATCGGATTTGCGTAGTTGTCGCTTGCAGACCCGGAAGGGCTCGGTCAGGCCGCGCACCACCGAAATCGCGCCGGCCCATCTCCCACCATCTCGCCCGCCTCTTCTCACTACGCCGACCGCTTGATACGATCCCCGGCAGGCTAATACGCCGTCTCTCAACGGGAGGAACTATGAAAAGCCACCGCAAAGAGCTCTGGTTCAACACCAAGAGCCGGCGCGAGTACATCAACATCACCGACGACGTCGCCGAAGTCGTCCGCGAAAGCGGCGTCCAGCAAGGTCTCGTTCTCGTAAACGCCATGCACATCACCGCAAGCGTCTATATTAATGACGCCGAAAGCGGCCTCATCCAGGACTACGATGACTGGCTCGAGCGCATCGCGCCGTTCAACCCATCCGGCGACCCCTCGTCCGGCGGCTACAACCACAATCGCACCGGCGAGGACAACGCCGACGCCCATATGAAACGCCAGGTGATGGGCCGCGAAGTCGTGGTCGCCATCACCGACGGCCGGTTCGACTTCGGCCCCTGGGAGCAGATCTACTACGCCGAGTTCGACGGCCGCCGACGCAAACGCGTCCTCGTGAAGGTGATCGGGGAGTAGCAGTTCCCAAAACGCCGAGCCGCCGCGTGTGCACGTGCGTCTCTTCCGCACGCCGCCGAATCCGCGATACAATGCCTCCTGTCATGACACGCGAGGAGGCAGCGAACCGCGTGGTAGCCGAGTGCTTCTGGGGCGACTACACCTTTTCCGCCGCCGAAATTCTCGACCACCTGTCGCGAAACGATC
>PUOG01000245.1 GCA_003552745.1 Spirochaetaceae bacterium | reverse complement strand
TCAGCGGCAGATTATGGCGGCGACTGATATCGCTCCACTGCTCGAAATCGGGAACCGAAAGCGCCGGATTGCCGATACTCTCGACGAACAGCACCCTTGTCCGCTCATTGATCGCGCTTTCGACAGCCTTCGCGTCGAAGGGATCGACGAAACGTACGGTAATCCCGTACTGCGGCAGTATGTTGGCGAACATAGTGTACGTCCCACCGTACAGGTGACTGCTCGAGACGACCTCGTCACCGGCAACGCAGACATTAATGACCGAATAGAAGATCGCGCTCGTACCGGAGGCGAGCGCGAGTGCGGCGGCGCCTCCGTCGAGCGCGGCGATTCGCTGCTCGAGCACATCCTGGGTCGGATTCATGATTCTGGTGTAAATATATCCGAGTTCCTTCAGTGCAAAGAGGTTGGCTGCGTGCTCGGTATCGCGGAAATTGTACGCGGTGGTTCTGCTAATCGGAACCGCACGGCTCGGATTCTCCTCCTGCCGCGACTGGCCGGCGTGAAGCGCCTTCGTCTCGAAGTGACTGTCGTGCATGATTGCTCCTCTTACTCCTTCTCCTGATAGAGCCAGGTACTCAAATAGCGCTCGCCGGTATCGCAAATGACCGTAACGATCCGCTTCCCGCGGTGCTCCGGGCGCGATGCAAGTTGCAGCGCACCGAAGACGTTTGCTCCGGCACTGACCCCGCCGAGTATGCCCTCGAGCCGCGCGAGATCGCGAGCCGCACGGGTCGCATCCTCGGCGCTGACCTGCATAATCTCATCGATTACCGACCGATCGAGCACCTCCGGTACGAATCCGGCCCCGATACCTTGAATCCGGTGCGGCCCCGCCTTTCCTCCGGAGAGGACCGGCGAGGTATCCGGCTCTATCGCTACGACGCGGATGCTCTTTCCGTACCGTGAGCGGATCGTACGGGCAACACCGGTCAGTGTTCCCCCGGTTCCAACTCCCGCAACGAATACGTCTATATCACCTTCGGTATCGCGCCATATCTCCTCGGCGGTCGTCTCTTCGTGGATTTGCGGATTCGCTTGATTGCGAAACTGCTGCATCAGCACCGCACCGGGATTCGAGTCCACGATTTCTTTCGCGCGCGCGACCGCACCGTTCATACCTTCCGGACCCGGGGTGAGCTCCACCCGTGCTCCGAACGCTTGCAGGAGACGCCGGCGCTCTACACTCATTGTTTCCGGCATCGTCAGAATCACCGAGTAGCCTCTAACGGCTCCAACGTGAGCGAGAGCGATACCGGTGTTACCGCTCGTCGCCTCGACAATCATCCCACCGGCGCGCAACGCTCCGGAGCGCTCGGCGGCCAGCACCATCGACAGGCCGATGCGGTCCTTGACGCTCGATGTCGGATTGCGGGTCTCCAGCTTGACAAGCACCTCCGAATCGCCTGCTCCCGGCATGCGGTTGAGGCGCACCAACGGCGTCGAGCCCACCAGCTCGTTCATGTTCTCGTAGACGGGCATGTATTCCTCGGATTGATCCTATCTAACTCAAGTTAATAACTCAAGTGCCTGCGCTATTCCATTACTCTTCCAGAATCGTAAACTCTACCCTGCGATTGCGCCGCCTTCCGGCTTCATCCTCATTGCTTGCGATCGGATCGCGCGCTCCCATACCGCGATAGAGCACCTCGTCTCGCTCCCGCACTCCCTGCTCTATCAAATACTCTGCAATGAGCCGCGCCCGGTCCTCACTGAGCACCTGCCGCCCCTCCTCGGTACCGGCCATAGCGGTGTGTCCGGTGATCAACAGCTCACCGGAACGGTACTCACGCAACAGGTCGGCGATTTCCTCCAGTCGCTGCTCCTCGCCCGCCCGCAGTTGTGTTGAATCCGGCTCAAACCCGATTGCCTCGAGGCTGATCGTGATTCCGCGATCGTCGTCGCGAATGTCGACATCCTCATCGTCGCGAAACCGCTCCCTAAGTTCTCCGATAACCGCATCTCTGTCATCGAAACTGGTATCGGTAATGCGTGCGTCCGCTCGTCCGCGCCACGTCCATGTCTGGCCGTTGCTGAGGTCGTAGTTGATCTCGAACTCTTCCTCATAGGCGTGAGGTCGAGCCAGTTCGCGATCCCAGTAGTGCCGCTGCCGCGAGTATCCGGTGATCCGTTCGGGATAGAGTGCACGAGGTACCGAGGCGGGTCGATAGAACATGTTGTATTCGAGATCGAAGATATCGACTTCAATGCCGTCCAATTCATCCACACCGACATATTCGTACGCGACCGGAATCGGGAAGTGTTCGATCGCGTCTATCCCGAAGCTTTCGCGCAAGTCGACAACCTCTGTTCCGACAGCGGACCACGTGTCGCCCGGACGGATCTTCCGTTCGGGGAATACCGGAACGTCTCGAACGAGCGGTCGCGAGCGTCCCTCCGGCACATCGTCGTATCCCAGATGATCGCGTATGTATACGGTGTGGAACTCCGAGGCCAGCCGAAACGCACCTTGCCGCGTACTGTTCTCCGACGATACCTGGTAATGGACCGTAAGCCGGCCCGAATAATCATCGATCTCGGCGACATCCACACTGATTCGGTTGAGTATGGTCTGACTCTGGTTAAAGCGGCCGTTGACGAAGACGTCCGAGTTGACCGTACTCAGAATTCGATAGTGCTCGCCGTCGATGTAGCGGTAACGGAACTCGTGCTCGACGTCGTCTTCCGCGGACACAGCCGGCGGGAAGAGGAACACCACGAAAACGGTGATTACCGCGACGAACGCAACCGGTAGACTCTTCATAGCAAGCATAAAGGATATCACACGGCCCTGCGAGCCAACTCCTTGAGAGAGCGTTAGTTCCTTGACAAAGCGGAGAGTGCTCGCTATCGTTCGGCATCTACACCAGACCGGCATCCGTCGGAAGCATGGTACTCTAATCGGGATTGCGTGGTGGGCCGGACGAACAAGAAAGAACAGGGATTTGAGCATGTTTCTCGAAAGAAGCTGCTTCCACACCTCAATCCTCTCGAACGATACATATACCCGCTTGCATTCCGCAAGCGCGACTTTCTTGTAGAGACCGGCCCTATTGATTCCGATCGGGGACATCTGCTGCTGCCCGTGCTGCCACATATGCGAAGAAAGGGAAAGAGCACGCAGGCACTCGTCATCACTGCCTCCGTGGAAGCTGTTCGTCAGACCGAACAGCTGCTGCGCCGGGTACCGCATCTGAATTGGCTCGAAGAGCGTGTGCTGTACCTCGACTCGGACGAAGCAACCCGGAAGGAGGCTGGACAGATCGGCAGGCAGCCGCATGTCCTCGTCGCAACGAGCGATCGGATCATCGATCATCTGCGACGCGACAACCTGAGCCTCGATCATGTACACGCCGTAGTCGTGGATGAACCCGACCGAGAATCGGCATCCGGTTTCAATGTCGACGTACAGTTCATCCTGTCGAAGATGAACCGTCATCCCCACATGGCGGCATTCACACCGTCGCTCCACGAAGAGACCGATGCAATCATATCACTGCTTCGACGGCCGCGGGTCTGCGAGCGCGAAGACTGGCTTAACGCCGGTTCAAGCAAATCCACCAAGGGAAAGGAGCGGACCGTGAGCAACGAACAACGAACGAAGAACGATTTTCCGTCCGAGGAGAAGATAGCGGGCCAGATCGAGGAGATTATTCGACAGATCCATGAAGAGGAGAATCCGGACGAACTCAACTACTATCGGAAGCTCGTTCGAAAACACGTCCCTTTTTTCACGCGCGGCTATTTCGCCGCTTATCTGTTGAAGAACGGCTCTACGCCGCGTAAGACGAAGAAGAACTCGACTCAATTCACGAGCATGTTTGTCGGAGTCGGCAAGAATCGCCGCGTCTTCCCACGCGATCTCATCCAGCTGTTTTCGACCGTCGACGGCGTAAGCGCTGAAGATGTGGGAGAGATTAAGATACTCGACAATTACAGCTTCGCGGAGATCACAACCGAAAAGGCGTCCGACCTCATTCGTGAGTTGAACGGCACCGAGTACCGCGGGCGAAAGCTCACGGTCAACTTCGCGAAGCGGAAAGACTGACGCAGACTCAGAGAACGAGCGGAAGGAGCCGGATCAGCACCGCGAAGTTCACGAGCATCGCGGCACCGAGTGCGCTCAGCGCGACGAGCTCCCAGAGGTAGGCGAAAATCGCGCTTCGGCGTGAGCGTTCGGCCGGATCCACCGGCAGAATCACGAATTCGGCCATCGGATCCGATGGCCGGCCTATGTCGCCATCTATCGGGCTGCCGAAGACCATCCAGCGGCCGGCATCCATGGTACCTGTCGACGTTCGCAGCACCGCTCCGCGTGAGAGGTAACGATCTACGGCAGATGAACCGATTTCCACACCGAGGTACGGCTCACCGTCCGGCAGGCGGGCGACGCGGTCACTACCGTCACGGGAATAGAGTAACGGAAGCCGCAGCAAATCGCGCCACGCGCGTTGGGCGCGCCCCTTTAACCACAATCTCCGGTACACGAAGTACCCTATTACGCCGGGCGGCATCAAAGGGAGTACCGGCACGGCCGCCAGACCGAGAGTCAGAATCCCGGCTGCGTATCCCGCCGCCACCGAGAACGCTCTCACTGCCACGATTACGAGTATGAGCATACCTGCGATAAGTGATGGCGGCGTGAGAGCATTCCAGTACTCATTTCGATGCCGTCCGAACCAGATCGCGCGCGCCAGGAGCTGTGTCGGTGGACCGTCATACATTATGACCAGTGGCCCGCGACGTCCGACTCCGCGGAAAACCGGTACTCCGTGCTCGGATACGAGCCGCCCACTGACGAACACGCTCGTACCCTCCGTCAGGCTGCTCATCCTGCTCCACGGAACAATTTCCGGCATACTCTGGGTAGGAATCAACGACTCGAATCCGATCGCTCTATCGTCGCCGGCACTACGATACTGAGGAGGAAGACCATCAGGAAGCAGACATACGGACGCGTTGGTCATCTCAATTTCCACCGAGCTGTTTCCGTTCCGAATCCAGAGTCGATCGTCAGCCTGTAACGCTTCGATCACCCCAAGAAAACGGTACTCCCCGATCTCTCCGTCTCGTTCGTACGCGGCATGCACCGTTCGAGAGCCGGCGTGCGGAATCAGCGCCGCGTTCACCACCGTGCGGCGAAACGATCGCCAACGGGCTCGCGTCGCAACCACACCGATCGAGGGTATAACGACGAAGAACACGAGAGCGACAGATACACTTAACTGGACAGGACTCACGCCGTTTCCTTGCCTCCGGAATGCCGAACAGCTATGCTACCAACGAAGCATGATTGAACGAGTCATCGTCGGTCCATTTCACACTAACACATACATCGTGACGATAGCGAAGAAGGAGTGCATTCTTATTGATCCGGGCGCCGAAGCTCAGAGCATCATCTCGCGCCTCGATGTACTGAATGTAACACCACGGCTGATTGTTCTGACACACGGCCATCTCGATCACCTGTCGGCCGGCGCGGAAATCATCCGCCGCTACCGGCAGGACGAAGCAGAAATCCCGGTCCTCCTTCATCCGGACGACGGCTACCTGCTCGAAACCGACGAATCATCCCCTGCAAAGGAGATCTTCGAACCGTTCGGAGAGGATGGCATGAGAGCGTACAAATCGATGATCGAAGGCGTACCCACTATCGAAACATCACTCGAGGACGGCGCGCCGGTGGGTGAGACCGACTTTCGTGTGCTTCATACCCCGGGACATACTCCCGGGAGTGTGTGCTTCTATAGCGAAACGCGCGAGATCGTCTTCAGTGGAGATACTCTCTTTTTCAAGGCCGCCGGAAGGACCGATTTCGACCGATCGGATTCGACAGCTCTCGATAGGAGCATCCGATCGGTTCTGTTCGAGCTGCCGCCGCAGACACGCCTCTTTCCCGGACACGGGCCGTACTCAACGATTGAGCGCGAAGTCGCGAATAACCGCTTTTCGACCGATCACACCATGGTCTGAGCACGATTCCGTTCCGGCACGCTACCCGCTTACACTGACCCCGACTCCTGTCTCGAAGAGACCGGTGCCGTAACTGACGCCGTAGACCGACCGTTGGGCGGCCTGGTGCAACGCCTCGGCAGCGCGAGCGATTTCAGCGTCGCTCGGTTCGGTGCGAGACGTTCCGGGGTGAGATGCTTCAGGGTGAGATGTGACGCCGGGGGCATCTCCGTTCTCCGAACGAGCACTGGAGAGTCGCGCGTGCCGTTCGAGAATCGCGTTGAGGATATGCAGGCGGTTTACGCTGTAACCTTCCTGATCACCAACCGCCGGCACACCTCGAACATGCTCGAAGTTCGCGTACGGCACGGTGTTGGTTAGCGGTAGTGTAACCTTTCCGGGGCTGAACCGGGCGCCGATGTAAGCGGACGGTTTCAGCGCCGAAGGTACGACGGCGACACTCATGTGTATATCATCGGTACGTGCCGCCGTATAATTTAGGCCTGTGAAACGTGTTACCGGTTTCTACGCTCGACTTCGTTCTGGTATTCAACGGTATAGAGAGCGTACGGAATCGCTTCCAGACGCTCCTTCGGAATCGGCTTACCGGTCTTGAGACACATTCCGTATACACCGTTATCGATACGGGAAAGCGCACTCTCGATCAGCCGGAGTCGACGTACTTCCTGGTCGCCGAGCTCCCCAAGGACCCGTTTGTCCAGATCTGTGCTGGCGATGTCGACAATGTCTTTCGATTCCTCGCTCGAGACGATCTCGTTGAACTCCTCGCTCTCGGCGGCGAGATTCTCGAGGATCTCTTTCTTCATCTGAAGAAGCTTCTGCTTCATCCGCTGTACAAACTCGTCATCCATCTTGTCTCGGTCCTTTACACTCGCGTTGCCTGAGGTTGCTTTCATGGCACGTAACTCCTCTGTTCGTCAAGAACACCGCGACGACCTGCAAGGTTACCAATTCCGTTCGAACGGCGGACGAACCACGAACGAACCGCGAATCTTGACACTGAGCGCGAGGTTAACATAGCTTCTGAATCACACAACACTTAAGGAGGCCGTGTGGCAAAAGAAGAGGCAATCGAAGTCGAAGGAATCGTCAAGGAGTCGTTGCCGAACACGATGTTTCGTGTCGAACTGAAGAACGGACACGTTATCCTTACCCACCTGTCTGGAAAGATGCGCAAACACTATATACGCATTGTACCAGGCGACAAGGTTAAAGTGGCGCTTTCCCCGTACGATCTAACCCGGGGGCGGATCATCTACCGCGAACGCTGACTGTGCGCTCACCGGTCGGATCCGGAGGGTACTCCGGCCCGACCCATGAGCCTCGGCCGCATCGAGCGTCCGACCCTATTTCGATCGGACCACAACCCATGTCGCACCGCTGCCGCCGAGCTCGCGCGCCGGTGTGCCCGTTTGACCGGCGACCGGGCTCGCTTCCAACTCCTCTTGCACAACCCGCTTCAGAACGGGAGGCTCTTTTGTGTGGTTTCCCTTGCCGTGGATAATCAGCACCTTTCGCAGCCCGCGTGCCTGTGATTCGGTCAGAAATCGTCTTAGCTGCCTGCGCGCCTCCTCGGCGAGCAAGCCGTGCAGATCGATAGAATCCTCCGGCGGAAGCTGGGCGGCCGAAATCTTCTGATCGCCGAGCTCCTGCGAGTCTTCGCTATCCTGAACGACCGAAGGGTCCGGGGGATATTGGTCGATAATCGTCGCCATCCGATCCGCGTCTCCGGCGGCGCTGTCGGTATCCGACACGCGCTTCTGCTGCCTCCGGCGTTCCCACTGCTCCAGAATATCACCGAAATCACTCATATCGCGCACTCCTACCAGTCGTCGACATCGTCAGGAGGAACATATTCATCGCGCACCTCTCTCCGCTCCTGTTCGCGGTCACGCAGTTGCTCGAGAATCTCCTCGAAATCACCCTCTATCTCTCGTTCGGCGGGTTGGGCCACCGAACCGGCAGCCTCCGCACTTCCTGCACGCTGCCATCGATCGAACGCAAGCTCCAGATTCGCCTTCGCTCCCTCCC
>PUOG01000338.1 GCA_003552745.1 Spirochaetaceae bacterium | reverse complement strand
TTGAATTCGCGGCTACGAGTTGCCCGGCCGAGGTCGAGCGAGACATCGAAGAGATGGCAAACCGGATAATCAATGAGTGTCGACCCGTTCGATCGTTCTGGTGTGATGAGTCCGAAGTGGCGGAACTCGATCTGCGAAGGGAACCGAAGGTCGGCGGCACGATCCGTATCGTGGAGATAGAGGACCTCGATCGCGTTGCGTGCGGCGGTGTTCACACGCGCAATACGGGCGACGTTTCGCTGATTCGCATGATCGGGCGTGAACGGATTCGCGGACGGCTGCGCTACGCATTCAAGATCGGTGCCCGGGCACACGAGCATCACAGGGCGACGCGTGACATCGCGCAGCGTCTCATGGATCTCCTCTCGGTGCCGGAGGAGAAGATCGTTGAGCGGGTTATCGCGCTCGACACTCGATTGCAGGAGCGTGAGCGCGAAATCGAGGTGGTCGAACGCGAGCTCGAGGCCGAGCGGGCGCATCAGCTGGTCCAAAACGCACGCCGGGCTGTCAGTGACCGACCGACGGTCGTGTCGGTTTTCGACGAAGACGCCGATCCTGCTCGTCTACGACAGCGCGCGGAGGCGCTCTGCGAATACGACGATATAGTCTTTGCGCTGGGTACGAACGGCAGTGGTGGAGTCGTCTGGCTTGCCGGTCACGGGAAGGGAGTGCAAATCGACCAACGACGCCTTCGCGACGAGGCGTTCCCGATCATGGAGGCTCGAGGCGGCGGTAAGCCGCCGCTTTTTCAGGGCAAAGGCTCTTCGGCGGATAGGTGGGATGATTTCGTCGCCGCGGTTGTGCGGTGCGCGCAGCCGGCCGAATGAAGCATCGGCGTCGTCACGCTCTACGGTGATCCGTGTATCTCCTTCAGAGCTGCCTCTTCGTTGTCGGTGATCGGGAGAAACCCGATCAGTTTCGTCAGCTCGATTCTCCTACGCGATCGTCACAATCATCAACGTCTGATCGTCGTGCTGTGGAGCACTTCCGACGAACGCATCGAGCTCGCTCTGGATCGTGTCGGTAATCTGCTGAGCGTGTTTGCTACTGTTCTCGCGGACAACCGTCGCGAGGCGTTCCGCACTGAACTGCTCACCGTCGGAATTCATCGCCTCGACAATACCGTCGGTATACAGCACGAGCACATCACCAGTGCGAAGATCGATAGTCGTCTGCGGATAGACGATCTCTCGCTCGATGCCGACCGGCAAGCCTTCGGTATCGAGCTGCTCTATTGCACCGCTGTCGTTTCGTACGATCATGAGGGGGTGATGCGCCGCGTTCGAGTATGAGAGTCGTCGTTCGGTATAGCTTATCGTCAGATAGCTCATAGTAGCATAGTGATCGAGGTCGATCTGACCGCTCAGACCTCGGTTGATCCATGTGAGGGTAGCGCCCACCTCACGTTCGGCCGAAGCGATGAGCCGGAGAATGCTGTGTATCATCACCATCACGAGTGATGCCGGGACACCCTTTCCGGCGACGTCGCAGACGACCAGACCGACCGTGTCGTCGTTCAGCTCGAGCACGTCGTAGTAGTCGCCGCTGACTCCCCGGGCGGACTTGCTGAAGACCGCGATTTCGATCCCGCTCTGATGAGGAAAGCTCTTCGGCAGAAGTTTCGTCTGGATATCCGCGGCGATGTTCACTTCGCGCTGTATCTCACGGTGCTGAAGTGCTTCCAGATAGGTATGGAAATTGTCGATGGTCATTGAAGCGTGGGAGGCGAAGGTCTGAACGTGCTGCAAATCCTCCTCGGTGAACTGGTTCTCCGGATCTCGGCGCACCAGGCTGAGTACCCCGAGGATGTGGGTGTTCACCACGAGCGGAACCGCGATGAGACTCTGAATGAAAAGGAAGTCGCGGCCGGTGTTCTGTGAAAGCCGCTCGTCCGCGGTCGAGTCAGGAATGAAGATCGGTTCACCGAGCTCGACCGCCTGTCCCAGCACTGTCTCTCCCACACGGATCGCAGTGTTGTACACATATTCGTGAAGAGATGCTGAGCGATGTTTCACCACTTCCGGAACGGAATAGGGCGGCGGATAGACGCCGGACATGCTGCGCACTCGCAAGGTGTTACGCGCATCATCGACCATCAGTATGATCGCCCCGTCAGCTTCGATAGTCTTGGATGCGCTCTTGCAGATCATCTCGAGGATTCGCTGGATATCGACCCGATCGGCTATTCCGCCTCCGAGCACTTCCATGAACTCGAACAGATTCTCTGATTGACGACGCAGACTCGCGATCGTGAGCTCATTGATCAGATGCTGCAGGTTCGATTGTGTGAGTAACACGAACCAGATCGCGATGTAGTGCAGCATTATCGCCGCCTGCCCGAACGCATCACCGGAATAGGCGGTAAAGGTGCCGACTGTGGCGAGCACGACGAGTGAGCTCGACAGCACAAATCGACTGTCGACGATGACTTCGCTTTCGCGTGTGTTGTGAACTGTAATCTCGTGTATCGAATAGAGCAGGTATCCAAGCAGTACGCCGTTCGCAGTAAGGTGCGCGGTAAACGCCGTCTCACCGGGTTGCGTCTCTACGGCGATCCCGATGCCGGCTGCGATAACGGCCGCGAAGAACCAGTAGATATCGTTGGCTCGGCGCCCTGTGTAATACCTGATCCAGACGAGCAGTGCTGCGTAGATACCGATGTCGCCGATAAACAGAATCGCCGGTTGCGGAAAGAGCGCAAACAACAGATCACGCGCTAATGCCCACAAGAGCAGGTACCGAATCGCAGCCAGTGCCTTGACCTGAACTCGAGCCTGCAACGAAACAAGGAAGATCAATGACAGCGCGAGAACGACTGCCTTGGCCGCGAAGAATACCCAATCCATTGTTCGAGTCCGGATCGTGCCCGAGATGCCGGTGCAACGAGCGCGACGTTTCGTTCGCTCGTTAACGAAAGTCTACGGCGGCGGCACTGCACCGTCAAGCCGGGCATGGGCGCAGCGGGTTGCTTCCCGCCTCCAAGTATGCGTATACATAGTGCATAGAATTATGCCGATACCACGATTCCCTCAACGTCTGCCGATCGCACTCGACGTGCGAGATGAATTATCGCCCCGACTTGATCTGCTTACCGACGGTGTGTCGGAGTTCACATTCGCAGGCCTCTATCTGTTCCGCGACCACTACGATTATCACGTGTCGGAGACATCCGACGGGTATCTGATCCTATCCGGAAAACGTCCGGACGGCAGCTTCTTCTCGCTGCCCGAGGGATTGCCGCGTGACGATGATGAGCTGCCGGCACTCTTCGAGCAGCACGACTACCTCAAGAACTTGCCTCCCTCGTGGGTCGCTTCGGCGAAAGGGCGACTGGTATCGCTCGGCTTCGAGATCGTGCCCGACCGGGAGAATTTCGACTATCTGTACCACGCTTCCGATCTGGCCGAATTGCGGGGAAAGCGCCTGCACAAGAAGCGAAACCACGTGAACGCCTTCCTGCGTGAGTACGAGAGCACGGTACGGGAGCTCGACCGGGAGAATGAGCACGAAGCGTATACGGTACTCGAGGCGTGGCGCGAGAGCCGTGACGACGAGGCTGACTACCGGGAGGCCGCAGAAGCGCTTCGCGAGCGGGAGTTGCTCGGTCTCGAGGGGATCGTCGTGTACGTGGACGAGACCCCGGTAGCATACGCGATGGGCGAGCCGATCGGGCAAAGCGGGATGTATGTCGTTCACGTGGAGAAGGCCCTCTCCGGTTATCGGGGATTGTATCAATACCTCAACAAAGCGTTCGCCGAGCGGATCGCCGAGCGTTATCCGGTGATAAACCGCGAACAGGATCTCGGTGATCCGGGATTACGCCAGGCGAAAATGACCTACCGTCCATACGGTTTCGTCGAGAAACATCGCGTCGTAGCCGGCGTGCGTCGACCGGTATACGCCGAAACCGATGCCTCGCCTGAAGCAGCGGTCTGTTGCTGTTGCGGCAGCGATTCTTGACGGGCGAACGATTCAGTAATAATATGTAATACAATGGCACATCATCGAAAGGAAGAGATCATCACCTTCAAGGTGGACGAATCGCTTGCCGAGGAGCTGAAGATGATCCCGAATCGCAGTGCGTTTATCCGGAATGCGCTGCTGCAGGCGCTGGAGAATGAGTGCCCGCTTTGCCACGGAACGGGAACACTCACTCCCAACCAGAAGAAGCACTGGAAGGAGTTCGCCGAGACGCATCACATCGTCGAATGCTCCGATTGCCGCGAGACATACATTCGATGTGAGCGAAGCGAAGCCGAGCCGGAAAGTGCTGTCCGCTGATGGCTCCCCGTCCCGTCACTCTCATAACCGGCTTCCTCGGCTCCGGGAAGAGCACGCTCATAAACCGGATTATCGCCCATTGCTCTGACCGATCCTTCGGACTGATCGTCAACGAGTTCGGTGATGTGAAACTCGAAAGCAGCATCCTGGAGGCCGACGAAGAGTCGATCGTTGAGCTTTCGAACGGCTGTATGTGCTGTGTCGTCCGTGGTGATCTCGTGGCCACCGTCGATACCCTGCTGTCGCGTCGTCCGGAGATCGAACACATTATCCTGGAAGCGTCCGGACTTTCCGATCCGGTTCCCATCGCCAACACGTTTCTCAACGCCGATCTCGAGGGCAGTATTCGATTCGATTCGATCGTGTGCCTGCTCGACCTCGAGCAGTATCGGAGCACGTACCATGAGTATGATATCGCCGCGGTGCAGCTCGAGTTCGCCGATTTTATCGTGCTGTCGAAAACGGCGAATGTCGCCGCCGAGGATATCGCGGAAGCACAGCACTTCCTCGTTCGTGCCGATACGCAGGCGAGAGTCGTCCGCGATGATGATCCCGGGGTCCTCGGTTTGATCGTCGATACACTGGACGCCGATCACACCGACATTCGCGAACTCGAAAACGCCGAACACGCGCACGGACACGAGGAGGTGACCTCGCTCTTCTTCCGGGCCGAACAGCCGATATTTGCCGATCATTTCGGTGCGGTTTTCCAGTCGCTTCCGGACGGAGTCGTGCGCGCGAAGGGGTTCTTGAACCTCGCCGACGAAGAGGCCGGCGGTCGGAAGTACATCCTTCAGTACACCGGTGCGAGAAAGGACCTCTATTCAGTCGAGTGGCGCCCCGACGAGCAGCGTCAGACCGCCGTTGTGTTCATTGGGCGCGAGTTCGATCCGGAGAAACTCCATGCACGCCTCACAGAATGTGTGAAGCCACTGCAACACTGAGTAAACTCGTGATAGAGTAGGCTCGATATGGACATGCTCGGACGGGTGCGGCGCCTCGATGTACCGTTGCTTCTCGCCACGTACGGCCTACTGGCTATCGGTGTGATCTTCATACACTCGAGTAACGCCGCCTCCGGTGCTCCGTTTGCGCAGCAGGAATACGTACGGCAGATTGCGTGGGCACTGATCGGATCGGCGCTCCTCTTTGTCGTCGCCTCAGTGAACTTCGATTTCCTCCGGCGGATCGCTAACCCGGCGTATGTCACGATCATCGTGCTGCTCGTTCTCACCCTGATGTTCGGACGGGTGGTCAACGGCGCCCGGAGGTGGATCGGGATCGCGGGCATGGGAATGCAGCCTTCGGAGTTCGCAAAGATTGCCCTTGTGCTCGTACTCGCCAGGCTTCTCGAGTCTTCGGGGCCGGACATTCGACGGCTCGGTCGTCTGCTACTCCTACTCGGAATCACGCTCATTCCGGTAATGCTCGTATTGATTCAGCCCGACCTCGGTACCGCCGTTTCATTCATGCCGGTGCTCATCGTTATGGCGCTTGCTGCCGGCGCGGCGGTGCATCATCTGGCCTTCTTCGCGGTGACAAGTGCGTTAACGCTGATCATCGCGGTACTCCCATCGGTCGGCGAGCATGTTCTGCCTGCCGCGTCGAATGTCCTCGGTGTGTTCGCTCAGCCCGGCTTTGTGGCGATCATTGCGGGAGCCTTCGTCGGGGTTGTAATCGTTTCGCTGCTGGCCTGGATGGTGACGAGACGTCGGATGTTCTCCTGGGTATCGTTCGCCTCGGGAATCGGCGCATCGAGCGTCATCGGCGGCTTCATCATCCAGCAGGTGCTGCGCCCGTACCAGATCATGCGTATGATCGTCTTTCTCGATCCGCAGATCGATCCGCGCGGTGCCGGCTGGCACACGATCCAAAGCCTGACCGCCGTCGGTTCCGGCGGATTCTCCGGCAAGGGGCTGTTTCAGGGAACCCAGAGCCAGTACCAGTATCTTCCCCTGCAGAGTACCGACTTCATTTTCTCTATTCTCGCGGAGGAATGGGGCTTCCGCGGAGCGCTGCTGCTCTTCGCCTTATACGGATTCGTCCTGTTTCGAGGACTCGTCATCGCGATGCGCGCCCGTGATCAGTTCGCCGCGCTTGTGGCGACGGGGGTGACGACGCTTCTCGCGTTCCACTTCTTCGTGAATGTGGGTATGACCATCGGGATCATGCCGATCACCGGCATTCCGTTGTGGCTGGTCAGTTTCGGCGGATCGTCGCTCTGGAGCGCCATGATCGGGATCGGGCTGTTGATCGGTATTTCGGCGCGCTCGGCACCACCGACGCTGTAGAACTCGCCGGCGTGGACGACGTTTCCTCCTCGCGAGAGAACGGGTGTTCGTCCGGTCGATCATCGGTATATGATGGGGTGGAAACTTCGGCGACGGCCTGAGCTGAGTACTATGATAGATTCCCACGAAGTTGCACCCAGACTGCCTGTAACGCTTGTAACCGGCTTTCTCGGATCCGGTAAGAGCACCTTACTCAATCGCATTATCCACGCGTTCGCGAATACTCGCTTCGGTGTCATCGTGAACGAGTTCGGCGAGATTCCGCTCGAGAACGAAATCATTCAGGCTCAGGACGGCGACATCATCGAGTTCTCCAACGGGTGTCTTTGCTGCGTCGCCCGCAACGATCTCCTTCGTGCGGTTCGCGCATTACGTCGTCGCGGCGACGAACTCGACCATATACTGGTCGAAGCATCCGGGCTTTCGGATCCTGTTCCAGTGGCGCGCAGCTTCCTTCGCGGAGCGAGCAGGAAGAAATTCGAGTTCGGAGCGATGATCTGTGTTGTAGATGCGGCAAAGCTCGAGGAGATCGAGGCGACGCACGACATCGTTTCCGCCCAGTTGCGTTTCGCCGATTACGTCTACTTGACCCGTACAAATGAGCTCGATGAAACGAGGCAAGAGTCCCTCTCGCGGTTTCTCGCCTCGGCGGCTCCCTCGGCTCGCGTGGTGGTCGACAGCTCGGCGGGGACACTCGAGGTACTCATGGCCACCGGGGGAATCGAGAACGCGGTACACGATCATCTGGTCATCGATGGACGGAATGGCGGTCACGACGAGGAGACTCGAGAGCTACACGATCACAATGACATCGAGACGGTGCTTTTCGAGTCCGAAGCTCCGCTCTCTCCGGATCGTTTCGGCGACTTCCTGAACGAGCTGCCTTCAGAGGTGCTCCGCGCGAAAGGAATCGTGCGTTTCTCCGGAGAGCGCAGCAGGCGTTACGCCTATGTGCTGCAGATCGCCGGGAGCCGTCGCAGCCTCGAGGCGAGACGTGTCGGGAAGCGGGAGCGGCGCGGGACGGCCCTCCTGTTCCTCGGCCGCGGTCTAGATGGCGCCGCATTGCGACATCGATTGAACGAGTGCGTTGCCGTTTCGGAGGTAGCCCGATGAGCACGATTGTAACGAAGCGAATCATCGCAGCCGTTCTGCTTCTGCTCTTTCTGCCCGGATTCTTGCTCGCTCAAGAGAATCCGTTCTTCGGTGGTGAAGACGGTGGTGAAGAGCCGTTGCCTGAAGAGCGTGAGCGCCGGGAGCAGGAGGCGCCCACTGCCGAACCGGGACCGTTGCGCAGCGCTTATGCGCATCTCGTACTCAATGTAGCCCGCGCGCAGCGCTACCTGAACAATGAGCTCTCCGCGCTGATCATGGACGTTTCGTCCGCCCGAGGAGGCACACTCGCCTGGGGTTCGGTCATGGTGCTCGCCTTCTTCT
>PUOG01000203.1 GCA_003552745.1 Spirochaetaceae bacterium | reverse complement strand
GGACAGCTTTTCGAACACCGACCATGATCTGCGGATAGAAGATCACGCCGATGGCGATACCGAGTATAAGCCCCCAAAACATCAGTTGCCTTCCTTTCAGCCTTCCGTGTCGGTTGTAGCGCTCTTTGGGCCCGACCCCTTGGGACCGTTCTTCCTGGCGCTACCAGTCGATTCGCCGCGTATTGTGATACGCACTCCCTCTTTCTGTTGAACGATCTCGTGCGGCGGTACCGTAACACGTAGAATACCGTTGCGGAAGACGGCTTTCGCGTTCTCCTGGTCGTACTTGTCGGCGGGGACGTAGTACTTCTGAGAGCGGATATCCTTCAATTTCAGTCGTCGCTTGAAATAGCGGACTTCGCCTTCCGGTTTCAAGTCATCCGACACATGTGCGGAGAAGAACATGTGGTCGCCACGGAACTCGATCGTAATATCGTCCTCGTTGAAGCCTGCGAGTGCGAACTCGAAGACCATAGTCTTATCTTCGGTGATGTAGACATTTGCCGGCGGATACGAGTATGCGGGATAGAAGTCGCGTTTCTCGCCGAAGCGCAGCCCGGCGAACTTATCCGTTCCGAACGTTACCGAGTCCTTGAACGCGTTCGTGAAGTCCTCGGCGGCCTCGAATATCTCGTCGATAATGCGGCCGACGTCGATAAAATCAGGGTTCTTCATGAGAACACCTCCTCAATTCAGGTGTCGGGTCCCCGTGCAGGCGACCCTCGTACCGGTGGCTGACTTGCCGCCGGATGGGACCGGTTCGGCTCCCGTACCGTTAATATAATCCGACATCTCGAAAAGATCGAGCGTCCGGCGCACCGCTTTGCCTCCGATGCCCGCCCGCGATAGAGTGCGTGCATGCGTATTCTGTTTCTCGGCGAGGTAGTCGGGAAGGCCGGCATATACTGCGTGAAGGCGGGTCTCGACGAGCTCAAAGATGAATTCGCCTGCGACTTCGTGATCGCAAATGTCGACGGAGCGACCAACGGCTTCGGAATCGGCAAGAATCACTCGATCTATCTGCATAAGCTCGGTGCCGATGCGCTTACCGCCGGTGAGCAGGTCTACTACAAAAAAGATATCGTCCCGCACATCGACAAGGCCCCGTACATGGTCCGTGCCGCGAATTTCCCGCCACGAAATCCGGGGCGCGGCTATCGCATATTCGAGTCGGCGGGGATCAGGATCGGCGTCCTGAGTCTGCTCGGACTCAGCGGCTTCCCGCGAGTCCATCTGTCGAACCCGTATACCTTTCTGCCGGAGCTCGTCGAGCGCATGAAGGGTGAGACATCCATCATCATTCTTGACTTCCACGCGACGACGACCGCGGAGAAACGGATTATGAGTGAGCACGCCGACGGAATGGTAACCGCCGCGATCGGCACCGGGCAGAGGGTACCGACCGTCGATGCGTTCGTTTCCGAAAAGGGAACCGCTACGATTACCGACTGCGGCCGAACCGGGAGTGTAACCGGTGTCTCCGGCCTCGATCCGAAGGTAGAGATCGATAAGTTTCTCACAGCCGTACCTCAGCGTAGCAAAGATGCGTGGGGCGAGCTCGAAATCCAGGGAGTCGTACTCGAGATCGATGACAACAGCGGCCGCGCGACCGGTATCGAGCGGTTTCGGCGCCCCGTAGACCAACCGGATTCAGAGTCGTCCGGATAGATCCGCATAGCCGAATCGTTCGGCGAACGATTCGATGACCGGTACCCGCACCTCCTCAAGACTCACGCTGCGACCGAGCTCCATCGCAAGCGACGTAACACCCCGATCGGAGATCCCGCACGGGACAATCCAGCGGAAATGATTGAGATCGGGCTCGACGTTGAATGCGAAGCCGTGCATCGTCACGCGTCGCTGTACGGCGATTCCCACGGCGGTGATCTTGCGGTTACCGTCGACCCAGACCCCGCGATCGTCGGAATCGAGCTCGGCACGAATGCCGTAGCGGCCACCGAGCACATCGACGAATACCGATTCCAGCTGTGTAACGAAGCGTTTCAGCTCTCGTGCTCGCTCATACAGGTTCACGATCGGGTAACCGACCAACTGGCCCGGGCCGTGATATGTGACGAGTCCGCCCCTGGTAATCCGGTGCACTTCCACGCCGTTTCTCGCGAGCAACTCGCGCGGTGCAACGATATCGTCCTCATTCGCACCGCGACCGAGGGTGATGACCGGCGGGTGCTCCACGAGGATCAGTGTATCGGGGATCTCCTCTTCCAGACGTCGCTCGACCGTACGCTGCTGCACCGCGAGTGCCTCACCGAACGACATTCGCCCCAGGTCGACAATGTCCAGCGATCTCCGGCTCATGCGTGCTCCGCTACGCTCTCGACGGCCTCACCGATCGCAGCGGCCATCTCGTCGAGGTTCACCTGTCGGTGGAGGTATCCCGCTTCGTAGGCTGCGCGCGGCATTCCGTACACGACCGCTGAAGAGTGATCCTGTCCGAAGGTCAGTCCTCCCTCCTCGTATATCGTCCCGATCTCTCGCGCACCGTCGCGTCCCATGCCGGTCATGATCGCCGCCAGGCACTCGTTGCCGTAATGCTTCGCCACCGAAGCGAAAAGCACGTCGACCGACGGACGATGGCCGCTGACCGGTTCGTCATCGCTGATACGCACGACCGTTGCGAGTTGCCTCTGTTCGACCTGCATATGCCGATCGCCCGGGGCAATCAGGATGCGGCCTTCAGCGATCACATCACCGTCCTGTGCCTCACGAACCTCGTATCCGCAGATGCGATCGAGACTGCGGGCGAACTCCGTTGTGAAACCGGCCGGCATATGCTGCACAATCAGAATCGGTGTGCGCAGCGACGGAGCCAGTTTCGGCAATACGCGACGCAGCGCGTTCGGGCCACCGGTGGAAACACCGATGGCTATCACTCGTATCGGTCCGGGCAGTCGTTTCGGCGAACGCGCAGGTAGTCCGCGAGCGGACTCCACGGTGCGGGGCGGCAGGACCGGCGGTTCGATCGGCTCGACCGTTTCCGGCTTTTCCCTGCGCTCGTTCGGCTCCGGCGCGCGTCGCTTCGTTCGTCCCATGCGGTACGCGTCGCCGTAGGACCGAAGCATCTCCACCAGCTGAGTAGCCACACTCTGGAGATTCGGACCACCGCGCCCGGTCGGTTTCATGATGAAGTCCGAGGCGCCGAGCGACAGCGCATCCATGGTAATGCTCGCTCCCCGCTCCGCGAGCGACGAGAGTATGATTACGGGTACGGTCGAACCGCGGTTCCTCTTCTCGGCAAGAAAACCGATCCCGTCGACGTCAGGCATTTCGAGGTCGAGAACGATCACGTCGGGGTCCAGGCGAGCCAGCTTGTCGAGGCCGAACTTTCCGTTCATTGCCGTGCCACACACCGACAGATCGTCGGTCTGTTCGATGATCCTGGAGATGAGATTACGCATGAGCGCGGAGTCGTCGACGATCAGAACCGATGTCTTATCCATGGCTGTCTATCCCGCTGTGTCCTTTCGATACAGGCATGCCCACTCGGTTCGTACGAACTCGAACTGGGTGTTCATGCCGAACAGCGACTCAGAGTGTCCGATGAACAGGTAGCTGTACGGATTCATGACGTCCCAGAACCGATGTACCGTCGATTTCTGCGCAGCCTCGTCGAAGTAGATAATGACGTTGCGGCAGAACACCACATCGATATCGCTGAGTCCGCTCGGGTGTTTCAGGTTATGGTAGTCGAAGGTAACCGTGTCCATGATCTCCTTCGAGACCTGGTACCCGTCGTCTTTCCGGCGAAAATAGCGCTCGAGGTAACGTTCGGGAATGCCGCGAACCTTCGATTCGGCGTAATACCCGCTGCGCGCGCTCATCAGTGATTTCAGGCTGATGTCGGAAGCGATGATGCGGAACTCAAAACCCGGAGGGAGCACCTCTCTCATAACCATCGCGATACTGTACGGTTCTTCGCCTGTTGAGCAGCCGGCACTCCAGATGCGAATTCGCCTTGGCCCTCGCGACTTCCGTTCGATCAATTCGGGAAGAACGAAGTGTTCGAAGGTTTCGAAGTGCGCGGTGTTGCGGAAGAAGCGCGTAAGGTTCGTTGTCACCGAATCGAGAAGCGATTTCAGCTCTTCGCCGTCGTCGCGTACCCTGCGATAGTAGTCGGCCATGCTGCCGTCACCGGTGTCGCGCAGTCGCTCACGCAGGCGGCTTTCGAGAACGGAACGGTTCGTGCGAGTGAAATGGATGCCGCTTGCCTGGTAAATGAGAGTTCGAAACTTGTCGAAGTCATCATCCTGCAGTGTAATTGCCATGCATACCGACCGGAAGGCTTGTCTCGTATCCCTTTTTGCCGTTGAGAATACGAGCGCTGCTTCGCGCTGTCAATCGACGCGAGCTCACGTTGACACGCAGCCATCGAGGTGGAAATAATGAAATCCCGATGAAGAAGTACATCATTGTCACCGGCGGTGTCTGTTCGAGCCTGGGGAAAGGGATTGCGGCGGCAAGCCTGGGTAGTCTTCTGGAGAGTCGGGGCCTTTCCGTTACGATGATCAAGGTCGATCCGTACATCAACGTCGACGCCGGAACAATGAGTCCGTTCCAGCATGGCGAGGTCTACGTGACCGACGACGGGGCGGAGACCGATCTCGATCTCGGCAATTACGCCCGCTTTACCGGCTCGCCGCTGCGGCGTGCGAACTCGATCACCACCGGTCAAATCTACCAGGAGGTCATCCAGCGCGAACGCGAAGGACGATACCTCGGACGGACCGTGCAGGTGATCCCGCATATCACCGACCGGATCAAGCAGCGGATATTCGCGGCCGGAGAGCAGGAAGATGTCGATGTCACTATTGTAGAGGTCGGCGGCACCGTCGGTGACATTGAATCGATCCCGTTTCTCGAAGCCGCCCGACAGATGGCACACGAGATCGGCCACGAGAATGTGCTGAGCGTTCATCTTACTCTCATTCCGGAAGTCGGCGGTAACGAGCTGAAGACGAAGCCGACACAGCACTCGGTGAAAGAGATGCGGGAGATCGGTATACAGCCGGATATCCTGCTCTGTCGATCGCCGCGTCCGATGGAAGAGGAGATGCGGCGAAAGATCGCGAACTTCACGAACGTAGAGTACGACGCGGTTGTCTCGGCGTACGATGTATCGGACACCATCTATCAGATTCCACTGCAATTCCACGAGCAGGATCTCGATGCGATCGTCTGCCGCAAACTCGCGATCGAGTGTAACGAAGCGTCGCTCGAACGCTGGCAGCACGTCGTGCGCGTCTATCGCGAGGCGAGAGAAACGGTGCGCGTCGCGGTGGTGGGCAAGTACATTGAACTGGCCGACGCCTACAAGTCGGTTGACGAGGCGCTGTTTCATGGAGGTATCGCAAACGGCGTCCGTGTGAAGCTGGTGAAGATCGACTCCGAGCGGCTCGAAAAGACCGGCGGTGTGTCGGAGGCGCTCGCCGATGTCGACGCGATAATCGTTCCCGGCGGATTCGGCGGGCGAGGTGTTGAAGGCATGGTCGCCACAGCGCGATTCGCCCGCGAGAACGACGTACCCTACTTCGGCATCTGTCTCGGCATGCAGGTTATGGTAATCGAGTGGGCGCGTAACGTGCTGGGCTTCGCGGAAGCCGACAGCACCGAGTTCTCCCCGGACACCGAGCATCCGGTGGTCAGTCTGCTCGAGGAGCAGATCGATGTGCGCAACTACGGTGGAACGATGCGCCTCGGCGCAAGCGATTCGATTCTTCATGAAGGCACACGACTGCGCGAAGCGTACGGCACCGAGCGGGTAACGGAGCGGCATCGGCACCGGTATGAGGTATCGAACCGCTACCGCGAACGGCTGTCGGAGTCGGGGCTCAAGCTGGCGAGCACGACCCCGGATGGGTCGCTTGTGGAGGCGGTGGAGTGGCCTGATAGCCCCTGGGCGGTCGGAGTCCAGTTCCATCCCGAGTTCGGTTCACGCCCCACGCAGGTGCATCCCCTTTTCGACCGTTTCATCTCGGCGGCTGTCGATCGCCTGCGGCGATCGGGAGATGGTGCCGAGAGTCGAGCCGGCGAAGCGGTCGGCGACGTCGTATCGGGAGGACCAAACTGATTGCGCGTGATTCGTCCGAGCGATAAAAGGTGGGGCGGACGACTGCGTCGTTCGATACCGGTTGCTGCGGTGATTATTGCCGTGATCGCGGCCGGTTGTAGTCTCGAATATGGTGACGCACGCATCGCCGAGGCGGTCCCGGACACGCTTCCGAACGCGCGTATAGACGATTTTGTCCATACCGTGGTACGGCGCGGGCGCAAGCAATTCGTCGTCCGTGCAGAGACGGCGCTTCGCTACGACGATGCGGCGGAACAGCAGTTGTACGACGTCTCCTTCGAAGAGTATGGTGCCGACGGTGAGGTCGTGGCGCACGGCCGGGCCGATTTCGCCCGATATTTCGACGATAGTGAGGACGTCGAGCTATACGGCGAAATCGAATTCACCAGTGTCGTAGAGGAAGCGGTTGTCACCACCGAGTACCTGTTCTGGGATCGGGAGGATCGGCTGCTGCACGGATCGGAGGATAAGGCGGTTCACATTCGTCAGGAAGACGGGACAGAGCTCTCCGGGTACGGGTTCCTGGCCGATATGAAGCTGCGCAGTCTCACGTTCGAGCGAGAGATTCGCGGTCGTTACGTCGAATGAGGTGCGAGATGAATCGTCACGGCATTTCTCCGCGCTTACTACCGACACTTCTGGTCGTGGTGCTATTCGCCGGAGTCGGAATCGTGCCGCTGGCGGCAGATCTGCAGATCGAGGCGGATCGTTGGCGTTCGGTGTTCGCCGAGGGGCGTGAGCGTACGGTACTCTCCGGCAATGCTCGGGTCGTCTCCGATCGTATCGATGTGCAGGCCGACGAGATCGAGCTCTACGGAACCGACTATCGCTATGTCCGTGCCTCCGGGAACCTCCGGATCGTCGAGCTCGAGCGCGATCTCGTGCTCACCGGTGGCTCGCTGTTTGTGGATCGCGATCGGGACCTCATCCGCGTGGAAGGAAGCGCGGAGATGGAGGATCGCGCAAACGAGATGATCGTCCGCGGGGGGTTCATCGAGTATCAGGGCGAGCGTGAGCTGACCATAGTACAGATCGGTGTTCGCATTTTGCGTGAGGATCTGGTAGCGCGGGCGGAGTTCGCCCGATATCGCAGGGACGATGAGGTGCTCGAGCTGTCGGGGCTTCCGAGGATCGTCTGGAAAGATGATGAGTATCGCGCCGCGCGGATTCTCGTCGATCTGGCTGCCGACGAGATCAGCCTGCGTGGTGAGGTGCGCGCCGAGCTGCGTACCACCGACCCGGAGGAGGAACCCGAGGAGGAGCCGGACGAAGATGCGGTGCCTGGTGACGAATTGGGGCCGGACGATGATACGGTGCCCGGCGAACCGGCCCCCGATGAATCCGAGGATACCAATGCCGACTCTTGAGGCGCGTGGATTGCGAAAATCGTTCGGGCGCAAGGAAGTCGTCCGCGGTGTGACCTTCCTCATGCGGAACGGCGAAATCGTCGGCTTTCTCGGTCCGAACGGCGCGGGAAAAACCACGGTCTTCTACATGATCGTCGGCTTCATTCGCCCCAATGGCGGAGACGTGTTTCTCGACAATCGTCGCATCACCCGCGAACCGATGTTCCGCAGAGCTCGTGCGGGGATCTCGTACCTCCCGCAGGAACCTTCAGTTTTTCGCAAACTCACCGTAGAAGACAACATCATGGCGATTCTCGAGATGCGACGCGATCTGACCAGGGCGCAGCAACGCGCACAGCTCGAGGTGCTCCTCGAAGAGCTCGGCATCACCCAGAATCGGCGCCAACCCGCGTATACGCTCAGCGGCGGGGAGCGCCGACGCACCGAGCTTGCTCGCAGCCTCGCCATCGAACCGAACTTTCTGCTGCTCGACGAACCGTTCGCCGGTATCGATCCGATCGCGGTCTTCGAGATCAAACAGATCATTCGAGCGCTGTCCGAGAAGGGGATCGGCGTGCTTATAACCG
>PUOG01000024.1 GCA_003552745.1 Spirochaetaceae bacterium | reverse complement strand
TGAAGCCGGTGCTCGAGAAGACCCTCGGCGTTCCGCTTTTTCAGGAGCAGGTCATGAAGCTCGCCGTCGTCGCCGCCGACTACACACCGGGAGAGGCGGATCAGCTTCGCCGCGATATGGCGGCATGGAGAAAGAGCGGCCGCATGGAGAAACACCACGACGCGGTGGTTGAGCGCATGATCGCCAAGGGTATCGAAAAGCAGTTCGCTGAACGCGTCTTCGATCAGATTCGCGGCTTCGGTGAGTACGGCTTTCCGGAAAGCCATGCGGCGAGCTTTGCCCTCATCGCGTACGCAACCGCCTGGATGCGTTACCACTATCGCGTCGAGTTCACCTGTGCGCTTCTGAACGCATGGCCGATGGGCTTTTATAGTCCGTCGACGATCGTCGAGGATGCACGGCGCCACGGTGTCGAGGTCAGGGAGGCGGACATTTACGCAAGCGAATGGCTCTGTACGCTCGAGGAGATCGAAAAAGAGCGGCGCTTTGCCGTGCGGATGGGACTTCGCTTTACCCGCAAGATGGGATACACCGACTACGAGGCGGTCGCTCGTGAGCGACGGGTTCGATTCGAGTCGATCGAAGATCTGATGCAGCGCACCGGCATCGACGAAGATGTGGCCGCCGCGCTGGCAGAAGCGGGTGTGCTGCGCGAGCTCGGGGTGTCGAGACGTTCGGCGCTCTGGAAGATGTACGGGCACCGAAAGCGCAGGGAAAAGGGGCTGTACATTGATGCTAAGCGAGACATCGGAGACCGGCGATACGATACGCCGGCACACGACTCCATGCACGCGAGGCGGCAGCCGCCGCTGCTTGCGGGAGAAGAACCGTCGCCGGCATTCGGGCGCCTTTCGATGTCCGAACAGATCGTCTGGGACTACGAGGCATCCGGCTACAGCACCCGGGGACATCCGCTCGAGCGACTGCGTGACGAGCTGGCGCGCTCCGGTCTTCCCGATGCAGCCGGGCTTGCGCGGCGGCCCGACGGTGCCTCGGTACGCTACGCCGGACTGGTCATCTGCCGGCAGCGGCCGGAAACCGCCGGTGGAACGCTCTTCATGACACTCGAGGATGAAAGTGGCTTTGTAAACCTCATCCTCCGTCCGGAAGCGCTATCGGCTTATCGCCCGCTGGCGCTCTCCCGGAATTTTCTGGGAGTCAGCGGCACGCTTCAGCGCCATCCCACAAGCCCGTATATTCTCGTCGATTCACTTTGGGAGCCGGATTCGTCGATCACACCGCCGTCGGTTGAAAGTCGCAACTTCCACTGAAAACCGCCACGAGTCTCACTGGAGGGTCACGCGCAGCTCTCCCGAATAGCCTCCTTCCGGATCAGGCGAATCGATCGGCAGCCACACCCGTACGCTTTCGGCATCCGGGCGAAGCGCGATCGGCTCCTCGAATGCGGTCGAAGCTCCGCCATACGTCAGCGTCTCAAAGTCGATGCTCGCACTGTCGCCGGCCGCATTCATGATCTGCTTTACCGCCTCCCCGGGGTCGAGGTGGAGCCGCACGTCGAAGCGGGAAAACGCCTCCGAAGCGCGCCCCTCCGTCTCACCGGACCGCCGCGCACGCACTCGAATCGTGCGGGCATCATCACGCGTAACGGTGACCGAGCCGATCACGTGCGCCCCGGTCCGGACGCTGTCACTATCCCCGTCGTCGCTGAAAAGCGTACGGGTGACCGATCCGGCGGGATCCACCGGAGGACGAACGTGAAGCTCGAGCTTTCGCCAATCCAGATCCTCGGTGCTCTCGGCGTACGGGGCGAGAGGAACGATCGATTCCCGGCCCACAAACAGCGGCAATTCCTCCAGCGGAACCGTTGCACCGATTTCCGTCGGACCGACATGTGTCGATCCGTCGCTGAGGTGGACCCATTCGCCCGGCGGCAGGGTGATTTCCACAGGAGCGTCCTGCACCTCCGTTCCCTCCGGTACGCGACTATGCGAGAGATAGCAGGAGCAGACCTCGCCAGCGCGCTGAAGATAGGTCACTTCGACCGGATACCGGGTATTCGCCTCGAGCTCGAGCGTAAACTCGTTACGCCCCTTGTCGAAAATCGATATGATCTGGGGGGGCTCGGATCGAAACGGGGTGGCAGAACGTTCGCTCCCGGCGTGAGAGTCTTCGTCATCGACTCGAGAGCCGGCTGCCACGCCGATGCAGATTTCCTTCACCCCCGACCCGGAGAGTACGAACCGATGGTGACCGCTTTCCGGAACGGTGAACGTTCCCCTCCAGCGTACGAAGAACTCACGCCCCCAATTGCCGCGGTCGCGACTGGCATAGGTCGGCGACAGTCTTACTTCCCACCCCTCTTCCCGTTCGAGAAGCGGAGCGTTGGCGTCGGTGCCCGCAAACACCTCACGGACAAGCTCTGCCTGGAGGGGCCGGAAATCCGGAATCCGTTGAGGGGCCGCCGGAGAGTGCACCGGCGCAATCCAGAGATCGCGCCCGAGAAAGAAGTGATCGGTAAGCTTCGTACGATCGGAGGCTCGCGCCTCGGCGGCGAATTCCGGATCAACGACCGACACGTCACGCAAAAGCGCCGTACCCGAGCAGTTCGCCTCGTACGCCAGGGCGTAGAGCAACGGAACGAGTTTCATTCGCAGCCGCGAGTACCTTCGGGCGATCGCCTCCGCGCGCTCACCGAAGCGCCACGGTTCGCGAAACCGATTACGTGGGCCGCAGTGCAGTCGGAACGTCGGGGAAACCGCTCCCCATTGAACCCAGCGCACATACTGTTCGACATCGGGGTAGCCGAAGTGACCGCCGATGTCCTGGCCGGTATACGGGAAGAGTTGCGAGCCGGAGTCGATCGTTTCCTCGATTGCCTCGGTGAGCGATTCCCAGTCGCTGTAGATGTCGCCGGTCCACCAGATCGGATACCGGTGACCGGCGGGGTGATCGGTCCGCATCGAGAGCATCTGCGACCTGTCGTGGCCTCGGTGGCGCCGATCGATTTCGGCATAGACCAGCTGTCCCCATACCGATGATTCGATTCCGCGATGCGGCCCGTGGAATATCTCACCCCAATTCCGATCGAACCACCAGCCGTCGAGTCCCATCTCGAGAAGCTTCGTCAGGTTCTCGTGGCGATATCGAAGGAGAGATTCGTCGAGCGCTTCGCACCCTTTGTGTTCGGGATGGTCATTGAACATGATGTGGACACGCCGGCGATGCGCTTCTTCGAAGAATCGCTCCATGTCGGGAAAGAGTTCCCGGTTTATCTCGTATCCCCTGCTGCCGCCTTCGCGCCAGTCGGTATCGACAACGAATGCATCGAGCGGGAAGCCGCGATCACGATAGCGGTCAATGAGCTCGAGGGCCTCCTCCTGCCGATACGGGTAGTATCTGCTATGCCACAATCCAAACATCCACAGGGGAGGCATCGGGATCGGTCCGGTCAGATCGAGAAAGCGTCGTCGAAGCCACTCGGCGTCACCATTCCACGCGAAAACGTACCAGTCGGGTGCGTGCGGATCGAGCTTCCATACGACCTCCTTCTCCCCGTTGAAGGCAGCCTTCAGAGATGTCCACGGATCGACGAGGCGTGGTGCATCGCGGAAGAACCAGATGCCGGTCTCGCATGCGATCCGGGTCCGATGGTCGTCGGATGAAATCGGAAGACGTACTCGTTCGGACGGCACCTCGAAGCTGTCGATAGCCGGCAGCCGCCGAACAGTGCCGCGCTGTACAAGTTCAATGCCCCGAATCAGCTTTGAAGCAATTGCTCCGGAAACGTCGTCGGTCGGATCCGCCGCCTCGGAGACGGTTCGGACTTCGAGATCGCCGCAAACGACAGAATCCGATTGCGTCGTACAGAACGAACTCGAGTGCCGACTGCGGTTCGCCGCGGTGAGCGTCGGCGCATCGACGAAAGTGTCTTCATCTCCCGCTTCAATTCGCAGTACGCCAGGGGCGAGTGCCTGTATGCGTCCGATCACAGAATCGTCGGAGCGAATGTGTACCGTGATCCCGTCGTCGCCGTTATCGACAAAGTGCAGTGGTAATCTCATAATCAGGAAAATCTCTCGTAGCAGTATGAATGCCCGGGGACGGTTCTGTCCAATCTCTGCATCGCTTGCCCGACCGATTCAAGCGCGGAAGCACCAGCTCGTCTGTCTTCGGGTGTTTACAAGAATTCGTCGGGCATGGTGTACTCGATGGTAGATCACATGCCCCAGATTAAGAATTCCAGAAGGAGAACCTATGCAGATTTTGAAGAAAGGTGCGTTTCTGTTTCTGCTCACCGCGGTTGCAGTCATGGCCGCGTGCGCGAGTGGCAACGGGGAGGGAAATGGCGATTCCGATGAAGTCGTGGCGATTGTAAACGGAGTCGAGATCACACGAACGGTCTTCGAGCAGCAACTCGAGGCGCAGATGCAGCAGTATCAGGCGCAAGGAATGCAGATCGACGATGAACAGAGGTCTGAGATCGAAGAGCAGCTCCTCGATCAGCTCATCGCGCGTGAGCTCATACTGCAGGACGGCAGAGATCGCGGTATTGCGCCGAGCGATGAAGATGTCGCCGCGCAGCTCGAGCAGATCAAGGCCCAGTTTCCGAGTGAGGAGGCGTTCGAAGAGGCGCTTGCGCAGCAGAATCTCACATTGGAAGAGATCGAGTCCGATATTGCCGAACAGATGGTAATCGAAGAGATCCTTCAGGGCGACGTCTTGAGCGACACGCAAATCGGAGAAGAAGCCGCCCGCGAGTTTTACGATGACAACCCGGAGCTTTTCGAGACACCGCCGCAGGTCCGTGCGAGCCATATTCTGGTCTTGACTCAGGATATGGATGAGAGCGAGCGCGAAGAGGCTCGAGCGCGGATCGATGAGATCAGGAGCCGTATTGACGAAGGTGAGGACTTCGCTGAGCTTGCGCGAGAATACAGCGATGACGGCACGGCCGCCGACGGCGGCGACCTCGGCTACTTCTCACAGGGGCAGATGGTTCCGGAGTTCGAGGAGGTTGCCTTCGATCTCGACGTCGGTGAGATCAGCGATATCGTCGAGACGCAGTTCGGATATCATATAATCCATAAGACCGACGAGAGTGATGCCGGTGTACAGGAGTTCGAGGAAGCGTTGCCGCAGATTGAACAGTTTCTCGGCCAACAGGAACAGCAGGAGCTGTTTCGTAACTACATCGATGAGCTTCGCGACCGAGCAGACGTCGAAGTGTTACTGTGATCGGTTTCCGCGAGTACGTCCCGAGCCACGTGGCGCGACGAGAAGTGCTGCACATAGAAATCTGACGCGCTCGTAGCGGTAGAGGCGTTCGTCGGCGATTGCACCGGCGAACGCGGAAGCCTCGATATCCGGCGGTAGAATACGCCGCTTGTCGGACATGAGAAGACTCGCCGCGTCTTGAGCGAAGCGTGGCGGGTCTTCGAGTGTAAGATCGAGGACCGGAATCACTGAATCCAGCCGGGCGCTCACCGCCTCGTGCTTCAGAAACTCGATTGCCTCGCTCGGGTCATCGAGAAAACGCGCGTAGTGCGGATAGAACCATCGTTCGATTCCGATCAGTCCTGCTGCCGACAGGATTACTTCATCGCGCACGTCGGTAGCCACGGTGTGAGTGGCTAACGTCCCCAAAAGCACACCAATGCTCCTTCGACTCTCGAGGCGGCGAACAGCTTCGGCGGCATGGATAAGCACGTACGGGTTATCCGAAACTCGGAGAATTATCTCGATGCGGTCGATGGCACGATGGTCTTCGAGTTTCGCCAAGGCGATCATCGCGGCGCCGCACAGGAGGTAATCTTCCGAGTATACGGCGTCGCGTAGCACGGATACTCCGCGTCGCAGTCCTTTGTTTCCGAGAATGCGCGCGGCAACGTGTGCCGTCGTAAACTCATGATCCTCCACCTCGGCTATAAGTGCCCGTTCGACCGACAGGTTGACCGGCAAGGTCTCGAGCGCCCTCAGCGCCTCGCTTCGTATCACGAAACTCGGTGATGCCAATCGGGCGAGTATCCGCTCGAGTGCGAACTCGCTTCCGGAGCCGCCCAGCTCGCGGATCACCGATCGCTCCGCATCGATATCCCTCGTCTTCTCGAGGCGATCGACGAGGGTCATCGCGCGCAGATCGCGAAGCGATACGATGACGCCGAGTGTTCCGCGGAAACTTCGTGCGCCGAGGCGTTCCAGCCGTGAATAAAGCAGAAACACTATTGCCGTGCCCGCCGCCAATGCGAGGTAGTATATCCTGTGCACACCCTGAGCTCCCCCTTCGGGCGCGAGTGCGTAGAGCAAGTCCAGCGCGCTTCCCCCCATAACTCCGCCGATCGTTCCGCCAACGCCGAGCGTCAGGAAATAGACGATGCCCATGTTCAGTTGCTCGCGGGGGGTTAAAAGAGCGTAGAAATAGTTCTGAGACGACGATTCGGCTCCGATCGAGCCGAACATGAATACGAAGAATAGGAGCGATAGAAGCACAATCGCTACGCTGGGGGTGACCGCGGGCGCCCACGCCGCAAGCAGCAATCCAACTGCCGAAAGTGCGGCGAAGATCTGAATCAGCGGCTTCGCGCCGATCCGGTCGAGCAAGAGGCGCGCCAGCAGTCCCATCGCAATCGCTCCGAGGTTACCGAACACGGTGTATCCGATTACCAGACTGTCGCTCTGTGAATATACCTCCCGCGCATACACCACCAGAAACGGGCGAGCCATTCCGGAGACCACAGCCAGAGCGAAGAACGCGACGACGAACGTGCGAAATCGCTTCTCGCGCACTACACGACCCACGGTCGATCGCAGAGAGTCTCTTGCTCCCGATAGCACTCCCGGCGGTTCCGGGATTCGCCTCATGATCGCTGTTGCAACCATTCCGAAACCGAAACCGGCGAGGATAAAAAGTGCGTACCGCTCGAGAGGAGCGCGTTCTCCGAGCAGCAATGCGATCGTGACGCCGGCGAACACCGCAACCAGATTGGCGATAATCTGAAAACGTGATAGAAACGCGCCTCGATCGCGACCGGAGGAGAGTTCCCCCATTAGTGGACTCTGACCGACGAGACCGATTCCGCGACTCGCATTGAAGCCGAATACCGCCACGATGAAGACGATAAGTGCAACCTGACGGTATCCGGCATTCGCAATGAACGGTACCGCCGCCAACGGAAGCACCGACAGATATCGTCCTAACCAGCCTGCAGCAAATGTGCGTACGACTCCGTATCGTTCGACGACCTTCTTGCCTGCCACCATGAAGAAGAACGCCACATAAAGAAAGCTCGAGACTACTCCGACTACCGTCCGTGACGCCTCGAGGCGCAGAAGAAAGAGTATGAGGATGTGGCCGGAAAGCAGAAGGTAGCTGAACGAGTTAAAGACCGAAAACCACGTCAACAGCTTCCGTCCGGCGAGTTTCACCGGTGTCGTGTATGCGTCGGACACGATCGTGAAAATAGCACGTCTTCGCGGACGGGAACAGGCTTTTGCAATCGCGCCTTGCACGCGGTATCCTTCAGTCAGGATGGCGGCAGTGAGTAGCGACGATACCATTTTCGAACAGAGTAGACTCGGAAAACGGCTGGGCAGTCTTCGCAAGTCGGAGCGGGTTTATCTTCACCACGGCCGCCGTCGAACGCTCGTAGTCGATCGAATCGTGATTGGACGGGCGAAAGAGTGTCAGATCGTCGTCTCCGATAACCTGGTTTCTCGCCACCATGCGGCTGTGCAGAAGATCCGCGACGCTTACTACATCACCGATCTCGAGAGTACCAACGGAGTGCTGGTTAACGGGCAGCCGATCAAGCCGGGAACGTACGTACTCATTAAGCCGTCCGATGTAATAACGGTGGGACGGACCGAACTCAATTTCCTGTCCGGATAGCTGGGCGGGGGCGGCCGAATACGGCGGACCGATGCAGGCCGCCGGCGCCGAGTCCATTGTATTATCGCGCCCAGAAGGATTCGAACCTTCGACCTACTGCTTAGAAGGCAGTTGCTCTATCCCCTGAGCTATGGGCGCCGGGACAATCATGTCGGGATGGCCGGATTCGAACCGGCGATCTCCTGCTCCCAAAGCAGGCGCCTTAGCCACTAGGCCACATCCCGGA
>PUOG01000210.1 GCA_003552745.1 Spirochaetaceae bacterium | reverse complement strand
TTCCCTGCAGGGCGTTTCGGATCGAGCCGATATAGCGCTCTTCGAGCTCACGCTTCACGGCGAGCTCTCGCCGTCGAACCTCGACCTCGTCGAAATCGGTGAGCCGGTCGAAATCGTTGAGAACCACACCGGAGGGATCGTTTATGGTGATGTTCTCTCGCTCGAGACCTTCGACGGCGAACATCACCAGTTGCTCGATGCCTTCGATCTTCCGGCGATCGTCGCGGATGTCACTGCCCGGACGCGGCTGAATGATGATACTCGCGGTTACATCACGCTGGTCTTCGGCAAACAGCGCATCGTCCGGCATTACGAGGTTAACGCTCGCGGCATCGACCTCGTCGAGCGCAACGATATGCTGCTCTACCGATCGGGTAACTGCACGCTGCAGATTCACGTTTCGCTCGAAATCGGTCTGCGTCCAGCGTTCAACGTCGAAAATGTCCCACGGGTCGGTTTGCGGCGGAATCAAGCTCTCCCGGGTAAGAAGGCTTCGCATCCGTCGGGCGGTTTGCTCGTCATCGACCATTATGCGGTTGTCGCCGGTCACCGTGTATCTGACGTTCTCGCGGTCGAGTCTATAGGTAATGTCGTCGAGATACTCTTCATCGACTACCGGTCGGCCGAGTAGCTCGACCTGTGCGGGAGCCGCGCTGAACCCGATAATTGCTATGACGCCGGCTACCGCGGCAACACCAACACCGACGAAGACCGCCTTCTGCGTGGTATTCCAGCGGGTCCACAGCTCACCCAGCTGTTGGCGAATCTTACTGAACCACTCGTTCATGTCCCCTCCCATCGGAAATCGTGTGGGCCGAACGGTTGCCCCATCGATTTCCGCGAAACGCTCGTCCGAGCGTGCCGGCTTCCAGCGATTATCGCACCGGCTGCGTCAGCGACGCATCTACTGTTTTCGAACCTACCGCAAGTTCGTTATCTCCTGGTAGGCCTGCACCACTCGATCGACCACATTCCTGGTCAGGTTCAGCGCAAGGCTTGCCTGACTCGCAGCGATCGTCACATCGTGCGGATTCACGCTATCCGGATCGACGATGGCCTGAACGCTCAGGTTTTCGTGCGTCCGTTCGAGACTGCTCACCTCGTTCAGAGAGTCGACGAGCATCGAACCAAAGTCGGTGCGAGGCGCGTCGTCGACCGGCGGATCCCCCGGAGCTCCCAGGTGCTTCGGATTCGTTCGCGCAAGCGCGATAAGGTCACCGCTGACATCCGCAGGTCCCAATCCCGTATTCAGATTGATCATAACTCACTCCCCTCCCAGCGAGCTCCTACGCTCTACCGATCTCCATCGCGGTCTGGAACATGGTTCGCGCACCTTCGACGACCCTTGTGTTCGCTTCGTAGCTTCGGGCAGCCGAGATGAGGTCGACCATCTCGTCAACGATGTTCACATTCGGCATCTCGACGTATCCGGCACGCGGTCCGTCCTGGATAGCGTCCGGATGCGTCGGATCGTAGACGAGCCTCGGCTCGGCATCCATATCCTTCTCGATGTCCACAATACGCACACCGTTTCCCGGCGGTGTTTCGAGTGTCTTCGGCAGAAATGCACTTCGCCATACCGGCTGTTGTTCTTCACCGCGCGGCCGGAAGACCGTACGGCTGCGACGAAACGGCCCTCCCTCGGTCGTTCGCGTCGTATTCGCATTCGCGATGTTGTCGGCAATCACATCCTGGCGGGTACGCTGGGCGGTGAGGCCGGTTGCCGCGATGTTAATGCTCGAAAAAAGACCCATACGCGCTCAACTCCTAAGCCAGGACAATATTCATCCGGTTGAACTGTTCACTCACGCTCTGCGACATCAACTGATAGCTCAACATGTTGTTCAGCATATTCATGCTTTCAACTTCGATATCGACGTTGTTATCGTTGTTCTTCGCGGTCGTCTCCCAATCGACCACGCGTCGCGGCTCGACCGAACGGTAATCGGTCGGGCGTTCGAACGGAATGTGTCGCTCGTTAGTCAGCGACTCGACAAATGTTCTCGGCCGCCGCTCGCTTTCGAGCGCACGAGCGAGGCCACTCTCGAAGTTGACGTAGCTTCTCTTGAAACCGGGCGTATCGGCATTTGCGATGTTATTCGCGCCGACATCCTGCCTGAGCATGCTGACGTTCATCGATCGCTGGAGTATGTCGAGGTTCTTTCCCCAGCTGCTGTTTGCAAACATCGTTTCGTCTTCCTCCACTTCCCTACTGCCTATGATCGGCTAAAGGATGTAGCGGCTTAAATCGTGGTCCTCGACCACCGAAGCAAGTCTCTCCCGCACGTAATCGGCGGAGATCTCCACCTTCGTGCCCTTCTTCTCCGGAGCATCGAAGCTTATATCCTCCAACAGGAGCTCCATAATCGTATGCAACCGCCGTGCACCGATATTCTCTGTTCTGCTGTTCACATCTTCGGCGATCCGACTGAGCTCTTCTATCGCATCATCGGTGAACTCGAGCTCGACACCTTCGGTCTTCAGCAGTTCGACGTACTGCAGGATCAGCGCGTTCTGGGGCTGAGTCAGGATCCTCACGAAGTCCTTCGCACCGAGCGCCTCCAGCTCCACGCGCAGCGGGAAGCGTCCCTGCAGCTCAGGAATCAAATCACTCGGCTTCGAAGTGTGAAACGCACCGGCTGCGATGAACAGAATGTGGCTCGTATCGATCATTCCGTGCTTGGTATTGACCTGGCTTCCCTCAACAATCGGCAGGATGTCGCGCTGTACCCCCTCCCTGCTGACGTCCACACCGCTCTTGCTCTCCTTTGAAGCGACCTTGTCGATCTCGTCAATGAATATGATGCCGAGATTCTCCACACGCTGGCGTGCGATTTCGCTGACACGATCGTGATCGACGAGCTTATCCATCTCTTCCTGAAGAATGATCTCGCGGGCGTTCTTCACCGTAGTTCGTTTTTTCTTCTTCTTGCCGCCGAAGAGGTTACCGAGATTACCGAGGTTCAGATCCATCTCCTCGAAGTTGGAGCCCTGAAATATCTCGATCGCCGGGAAATTGCTCGTAGTCGTCTGTACCTCGACCTCTTTCTCCTCGAGGGCACCATTGCGCAACCGTTCCCGGAACTTCTCCCGCGTCGCGCTCTGTTGCTCGCCCTCCGGCTCGGACACGTCGCGTGGCTCCGGCTTGAAGCCGGCCTGTTCGGATCCGGGTGAGGTCTGCGGCTTTTTTACTCCGGGGAGCAGAAGGTCGAGCAGCTGTTCTTCGGTTCGCTGCTCGGCACTTTCCTTGACATCTTCCTGAAGCTCGCTCTTTACCATGTTCACCGCATAGCTCATAAGATCGCGAACCATGCTCTCCACATCGCGTCCGACATACCCGACCTCAGTGTACTTCGTCGCTTCGACCTTTATGAACGGCGCGCCGGTCAGTTTCGACAGCCGTCGGGCGATTTCGGTCTTCCCGATCCCCGTCGGACCGATCATGATGATGTTCTTCGGTGCGATTTCGTCCTGCAGCTGCTCGGGCAGCTTTCGCCGGCGCATCCTGTTGCGCAATGCGATGGCTACCGCCTTCTTCGCGCGCTCCTGACCGATGATGTAGCGATCGAGCTCGCCGACGATCTCCTTCGGTGTCATGTCCTTCATTTCACGCATGGTCTACTCCAATTCCTCGACTACAATGTTCGTATTGGTATAGATGCAGATGTCGCCGGCGATCTGCAGACTCCGTTCAGCGATCTCGCGGGCCGTCAGGTCACTCGCGTCGAGATACGCTCTGCCGGCCGCGGATGCGTAGCTGCCGCCCGATCCGATTGCCAGCACACCGCGTTCGGGCTCGATCACGTCTCCGGTCCCCGAGATCACGAACATCTTCGTTCGGTCCGCGACGAGGAGTAGCGCTTCCAGACGTCTCAGCGCCCGATCCGTACGCCACTCTTTCGCGAGCTCGACCGACGATCGGGTCAAATCGCCCGCGTATTCCTTCACCTTCGCCTCGAAACGTTCGAACAGCGTGAACGCGTCGGCGGTCGCGCCGGCGAATCCGACAAGAATGTTCCCGTCATAGATCGTACGCAGCTTCCGCGCGTTACCCTTCATGACCGTTTCGCCCATGGTAACCTGACCGTCCGCGGCCATCGCGACCTTTCCATCTTTAGCCACGGCAAGAACCGTCGTACTCCGTACACTCATTTCATTCTTTTCCTTTTGCGCTCCGTCTCGCGTCTCCGACGGCGTGCGGATGAGCGCGATCGTACACCTTCTTCAACGCCGACATACCGACATGCGTGTAGAGCTGAGTCGTCGACGGACTCGAATGACCGAGAAGCTCCTGCACCACCCGAATATCCGCGCCACCGTCGAGAACATGCGTCGCGAAGCTGTGGCGAAAGGTGTGAGGAGTCACCTTGTCGGCGATACCCGCCTCACGCGCACGCGCCTCCACTATGCCGAACACACCGCGAGAGCTCAATGCCCCGCCTCGCGCGTTAACAAACAGCGCTCGGGTATTTTGTTTCCCGCTCCGAGCAAGAAGCGCCTCCCGGCTCGGCAGATACGCTGCGATCGCACGCTTGGCATGCGGTCCCACGAAGACGACTCGATCCCGATTGCCCTTGCCGTGTACAACGATCCTCCCGCGCTTCGGTTCAAGATCCGAGAGGAGAATACCGCTTAGCTCACCCACCCGACAGCCGGTCGAATAGAGGGTTTCGAGAATCGCCCGGTCACGCAGCGGCTTGAATCCTTCGCCACGAATATCGAGCATTCGACGCATCTCATCCGGGAAAAGCACTCCGGGGAGCCTCCGCCTGAGCTTCGGCGAACGCACCGATTCACCAGGGTCGTCGGCGCGGCGACCGAGGCGCTTCTGCCAGCGCAGGAACTGCCGGAGCGCACTCAACCCTCTCGCCACCGAACTCGCCGCGTCCCCGCGACGAGTTCGCGCGGCCACCCACGCCCGTATAAGCTCGTGGTCGAGCGCCTCTTCGTCAAGGGCGTTCTCCGAACACCAGCTCTCGAAGGCATGCAAATCGGCCGCATACGCACGTGCGGTTTCCACCGATACCGAGCGCGCACTGAGCAGATACTCGGTGAACTCCTCGATCGAGCGCGTTTCAAGTCGTTTATCCATATGCCGGCTCCGGTTCGAACAGATCGAGCTCACGGTTCAGACGCCGGGCGAGCAGCGATGCGACATCACCAACGCTCGCATCCCGGTCATGGATCGGAGCCGGTGCCGATCCGGGATAGGCAGCCCGATCGGCGCCGAGTAGCTCTCCGGCAGACTCCACGGCACACGCTCCGTCTTCGGCGAGCACCCGCGAGCCGGCGTTCACCGAGCCCGCCGCGCAACCGGCGGCATGTACGAGCAACTCGCGACCACTGTCCAGCGCATACTCGGCGGTGATCAACGCCCCTGACCGCACAGGCGCCTGAACTATGATGGTCCACCGTGACAGCGCCGCTATAATCCGGTTTCTTATCGGGAAGTGATGGCGCAAGGGCGGGGTACCGGGAGGATACTCGCTCAGGAGAGCACCTCCCGCCGAGAGAATCCGTTCGGCAAGGCCCCGATTTGCTGCCGGATAGACTGTATCGATCCCGCAGCCGAGAACAGCCACGGTCGTGCCGTCGTCGACGATAGCGCCGCGATGAGCGGCGGCGTCGATTCCGGAGGCGAGGCCGCTGACCACCGGAATCCCGCAAGCGGTACACTCACGCGCGAAGCGCAATGCCGCGGAGAGCCCACGATTGTCCGGGCGCCGTGTGCCGACAATCGCAGCCGACGGTGAATCGCCGTCCGCCGGCAATCCTCGAATGAAAACGAGAAAGGGCGAATCCCAGCACTCGCGCAGCATCGCAGGATAGGCGGCCGACCAGTGCGGCACGACTGAAATGCCGAGCCGCTCACAGAGCAATGCGTCGCGCTCGGCGCTTCGAACGGCGACACTCGGATTCCACGCGGAGATACGCAACGGTCGACCGACTGCAATCGAAACGTCGTCGATAGACATACGCTCAAGCGCGCCCGGGCTCGCCGCGGCGTGAAAGAGGCGCTCCTTCTCATGCGAACGCAGACTGAATGCCCGGTGCACGGCAAGTGCGAGGAGCAGTTTCTCGTCGGTCATCGCTCCCCCCTCAGCCGCTGCTGCATTTCTCCGGCCTCCCGGCGAAATGATTCACTCGTGGTGTGTTCGATTACCCGATCGTACTCACGAATTGCCTCATCGATACGGTCGAGACCGGCATAGACATAGGCACTGACCGCGAGTGCACGGTCGTCTTTCGGCCACGCATCAAGCACCGCATCGATCTGTTCACGCGCTTCTTCGAAGCGTTCGAGCTCATACGCGTAGAGAATTGCCAGCCCGTACGAAGCGCGAGTGTAATCCGGGCGCAGCTCCAGCGCGCGCAGGTACGAGCGTTCGGCGATCTCAAGTCGCTCTTCGCTGGTCTCCGGTTCGAGTGCACCACCCGCATAGTGCCCGGCAGCGACCCCCGCGTAGTAGTAGAGAGTCGGATTATCCGACTGCAGATCGATTGCCTCTCGAAACTGATCAAGCGCCGGACCGTACATACCGGCTTCGAGATACCGCATTCCCAGCATACGGTGTGCCGAAACAAGGTTCCTCGTGTCGCGAAAGCGTTGCTCAACCTCGTCCCGATAACGCGCGACATCGCTTTCCAGCTCCTCGATCCGCTCGCTCGTGGGCGTGGCCTCCGGATCGGGTTCGGTACGCCGAAGGCGCGAGAGCATCGGGTCCTCGCCATCACCCCGGCACGCTGCGAGCGCAAAGAGCACCAACGGTAACACGAGTGCGCAGGCGGCACGGAGGTTCGGGGTGTGTGTTCGAGCTAACCGCTTCACTGTTCGGTTCCCTCCACGAAGACCGTCCCTACATGTACACCGACGAAGCCGAATCGGCGTCGGATAGTGACCATCATACACCGAATTGCAGTCCTCATCGACCGGCGCTCAGTCCGGAGAGGCCGCTTCACGTTCGATCTCGTCCGCATCTCCATCGCCTTTTCCCCCTCGCGGATGGTATACCGCGTGCTTTCCGGCGAGTGCATCACGGTCGATATGCGTGTATATCTGCGTCGTCGAAATGTCCGAGTGCCCGAGTAACTCCTGTACACTTCGAAGATCTGCTCCTCCCTCGAGAAGGTGCGTCGCGAAACTGTGTCGCAGCGTATGCACCTTCGCATCGATACCCGCCTGGACTGCGAGCTGCCGGAAGCGCTTCCACATACCTTTACGGCTCAAACCGTGCCCGCGATTGTTGAGAAAGAGCGTTTTTGTTCGAGTCCGCCCGTTCGAGAGCTGCGGACGCCCGGAGGTCAGATAGTGATCGAGAGCACCGCGAGCTTCCGCTCCCATCGGGACGAATCGCTCCCGGTCTCCCTTACCACGGACCCGGATCAACCCTTCGTCGGGGAAAACACTGTCCACGGTCAGCTCAACCGCCTCGGAAATGCGTAGGCCGCAGGAGTAGATCAACTCGAAAAGGCAGCGATCCCGGAGCCCGCGAGGGGTTGAGACATCGATCTGATCGAGCAGTGTGTCGATCTGCTCGACACGAAGCACCCCGGGAATCCGGTGTCCCGAACGTGGCGCCTCCAGGTCGAGCGCCGGATTGTCGCGCCGGACGTCGTCGATCACCAGAAAGTGGTAGAGTGCCCGGATCGCCGAGACGATCTTCGCGACCGTGCGCCCGTCAATCCCGCTTCCCCTCCGTCGCAACAGAAACCCGATGAGCGCTTCGGTCTCGAGCTCTTCCACCGTCTTTCCCGACTCGCTCGCGAAGTCGGCAAGCATCCGACACTCTCGCATATAGGTTTCGACGGTTCCGACGCTCAGACGCAGTTCGACGGCGAGGTAGTCCTGGAAGCGATCGAGGATATCGCGGCTTCGCATTATGCACCCTGACCGCTGCCGCCGGCCGCCCTGCGATAGCGAAGGACCGCGGGCACACCGAGCTCGCTGTTCTGCTCAACATCGCCTTCGCTGTCGAACAGATCGCCGGTGTGCTGTTGCGCCTTGCGCCCACTCGTCATGTTGACCCAATCCTCGAGACTGATGTATTCGCTCTTCTCGTTTGCCTCGGGGGTTG
>PUOG01000230.1 GCA_003552745.1 Spirochaetaceae bacterium | reverse complement strand
GTCCTATTCCCTGCAACACCTGGTTTACCGGCCCGATGATGGGATTCAGAAGCATAAGCCAGAGCAACCCCACAACGACATTCGGTATGAAGTACGGTAGGAGAACGAGCGCGCGTAACGAGGTGGACTTCTTGACCTGATTGAGTAGGAGCGCAATCGCCAGGCCGATCACCGTCTGTATCGGAATATTATAGAGGACGTACATCACCGTTACTCGAAGCGAGTTCCAGAAATGCCGGTCCTCGAACAGCCGCCGGTAGTTCGCGATTCCGATGAACTCCGGATCGGTCATGAGATCCCAGTCCGTCAAACTCATGTATATGTTGCGCAGCGCAGGATAGAAATAGAAAAGCGCGAAGCCGATAAGACTGGGGATAATCAGGTAGAGTGCCGCGCGAACCTCTTCGCTTTTGTACTTACGCGCTCGCCGCACGATACCACCCGAGGGCGGTTTTGGATGATTTGAAGCTGCGTCCGTCGACATTCCCGGGTACCCTCCGAGGGGAAATTCTACCCTTATTTGTCGCATTCTATCTTCGAACAGTTGGAGCCGGGTATGTATATCTGTTGTCCGATAGAAGCAATTGTGTCATCCCCGCCTGTCACAACGTTATACCACTGTTGGCGGCCGCTTCCGCCGCCCTCGACACCGTAACGGCCCGGTTGTTACCTTTAAATTATGGAGCCGCATGAATCTGCGGCTCCGGGGCGCCGAGACAGGGGTAAACGGAAAGAATTTTCCGGGTTTGTTATGACCAGATTCACAATTGCATTTGCCGCGGCGGCCGCGATCGCTTTTGCGGTCGTCGCCACACTCGCCATCTACACGATACACATCGTCGCATCGGCGCCCGAGCTGGAGGAGTACTCGCCGACGCCTGACGGGCCGATTGTACTCGACGCACGCGGCGAGGAGATCGGTCGACTGGCCGAGGAGGAGCGGTTTCACGTTCCCATCGACGATATCTCCGAGGAGGTGCAACACGCAGTCATCGCTACCGAGGACCGGAGATTCTACGACCACCGGGGGGTCGACCTGCGCGCGGTCGTGCGCGCGGTCGTGCGCAATATCGCCGCCGGAGCGATTGTCGAAGGAGCGAGCACGATCAGTCAGCAGCTCGCCCGAACGCTCTATCTCGATCAGGAACCGACACTCAGCCGCAAGATCGCCGAGATGTATCTCGCCGTAGAACTCGAACGACGGTACGACAAGGAAGAGATTCTCGAGATGTATCTCAATGAGGCGTATTTCGGCGCCGGGGCGCAGGGAATCGGCGCTGCATCGCGGCGCTACTTCGATGCCGAGGCCGATGAGCTCTCCCCCGACGAGGCGGCCGTGCTCGCCGGAGTGCTCAGCGCGCCGGTACATCGAAACCCGTTCACGAATCCGGAGGCCGCACGAGCGCAGCGCGATATCGCAATCGCGAACATGCACGACGCCGGCTTTCTCAGCGCGGCGGAAGCCGAGCGAGCAGCACGCGAGGACACCGACTTCGTCGACCCTGAGATACTCGATGAACCGGGACAGGCGTTCCTCTCCCACATCCGCGAGCAGCTCGTCGATCAGTTCGGCGCCGAAACGCTCTACGGAAGCGAGTTCGAGATCCACACCACGCTCGATCTGAAGAAGCAGGAAGAGGCGGAGAAAGCAATTGAAGAGAGCTTCGAGAACGACGTGCTGCCGACCGTCGTCTCCGATGATGAGCCTATCGACGATAAGCAGCCGCAGCCGGCGCTCGTAAGCATCGACTCCACCGATGGAGCGGTTCGCGCGATGGTCGGTGGACGCGGCAACGATGCGTACAACCGCGCGGTCGTAACCGAACGGCAACCCGGCTCAGCGCTGAAGCCGTTCGTCTACTCGGCTGCACTCGAGGCGCGAGATTTCCACCCCGGTACGGTAGTGAACGACATGCCGATCTACTCGCGCGGGACGGGTGAATCGAACGGGACGATCCTCGAAGGGCTCGACGACGAAGGGGCCGCCGGCAATCCGGCCGACGACGCAACGGTCGTAGTGTGGCCGCGCAACTTCGACAATCGGTACCACGGTCTGGTGAGCTTCAGAAGAGCTCTCGCACGATCACTGAACGTTCCGGCGGTTCGCGTCGCCGACGAGGTCGGCATCGAGTCGGTATACGAGCATACCGAGGCGTTCGGTTTCACCACTTTCGGCGAAGAAGACGGCCTTGCCGACCACTACTCGTTCCCGCTCGGCGGGCTGCAGCACGGTGTTACTCCACTTCAGATGGCTTCGGCGTACGGAACGTTCGCCAACCAGGGCGTGCATACCGAACCGTACTCGATCGAACGAATCGTAAACGAGGACGGAGATACGGTCTTCGAAGCCGAGCCGGATGCTACACGCGTGATATCCCCCGAGCATGCATACGTCATGCGCGATATGTTGCGCAGTGCGGTGGAGGACGGGACCGGCGCCCGCGCCATGTTGCCCGATACGCCGGTAGCAGGAAAGACGGGAACGACCGATTTCAACACCGACGGATGGTTCATCGGATTCGCCGACGAGATCGTCACGAGCATCTGGGTCGGTGAGGATCGGGCCCTCCCGATGTACTACGACTACGATGAGGACGAAGGCGAATACGAGCGGGGAGAGGACGGGGGTGATGTGGAAGTCCTCGGCGTCCACGCTTCGGAGGTCTGGAATACCTACCGTACACGGACCGAGGAGGCGCTTGCCGCCCGTCGTGAGTTCGAGGCCGAGCTTGAAACGGTGATCTCATCTCGCCTCTACCTCCGTACGGACACACACTCGCTCCGCCGCCTGCGTGAGGCGACCGAGCTTCAGGAGTTCTTCGAGACGGTCGAACGGTTCAGTTGGGAATACCGACCCGAAGGAGTGTACGAGATCGCTGTCGAGCCGTTGACCGGCGTTGAAAGCAGACTGTTGCCGCATGTCGACACCGACGAAGCGATCGAGGAGATCGCCCTCGCCGAATCCGGATTCGATATCCTTACCCCTACGCCGGCGCCGGCTGCCGCACAGGCGCTCGAACCGCTGCTCGATCCGGCAGCCGAGCTCCGCGATGCGGAGCTCTCGATCGACTATCGCTACGGCCCGGCGGAGATCCGCCTGGGCGGCGAAGATGGAGTCGAGACGGCTGCGGGACTCGCGTTCGAGGGAGTGTACATCGTCGACGAGGGTGAGCCGGTGCAGATGCTCGACCCGAGCCTGAACCTGCCACTCGATCCATACCGGGTTCGATTCGAGCCACGAATCGAACCGACTATGCGCCCGTTTCTCCAGCTGTTTCCGCTGCCGCTGCTCTCGCCGAACGAGGACGAGCAGCACGAGCAGGATTTCGAAAACATGGATATCGAGAGCACATCGTCTGTCTGGTAGATATCCGGTCAGTGCTACCGGCTAGAACGGCCAGTGGACGGTCTTGAGCTCTTGGGAGGTGCGATAACGCCGGAGATTCGCCTCGATTCGGTCGGCGCGACGGCTGCCCTCTTTCCATCTGCGAATCGCGCGAGCGAGCACCGCGACTCCAAGCCCCCGTGCGACGCGACTACCGAAGCGGCGGGCGAAGTCCTCCGCGGCGTCGTCCGGCGAAGCGTCCGGGCGCTCCTGCTTCATGAAATGCCAGTGATCGGAAACCTCCGCCACCAGTTCGTCCGGATTCTTTCCGGGAAAGAGTCCTTTCACCGGCGCCGAGTCCACCGCTTCACGCAGCGGCTTGAGGACATTCACGTTCCACGATGCGGCCGCTTCGCGCAAATCGGTATCGCGGTTGAGCGTGCGATCGAGAAAGTACTTGTGTACCCGCACATGTTCGCCGAAACGGGAACGGAGGCGGTCGTCTCGTACCGGGACTCCGATGCGCTCCAGCACGTCCTCGACGCGCTCGGCATCCCGGGCCGACCTGTCTTGATTGGTCTGTTCGATCTTCAGTTTAGTCATAGTTCTATATATAACAAACCTCATTATAAATTCCAACAAATCCGAAGGTTTTTGTTGACAAATTTCGATTTTCCCCCATTGGTCGGAGGAGACGTGCAGTCATACCGCACACCGCCTCGGGCGCCCCACAGCTGCGGCTCGCACCCTCGCCGATCGTGTGTTAGCATGGCCGAGCATTATGGAATACGTACGACTCGGAAACACGGGAATGAAGGTATCCCGCATCTGTCTCGGGACCATGACTTACGGCGACCCGAACTGGCGGGAGTGGACGCTCGGCTACGAGGAGTCGAAGCCGTTTTTCAAGCGGGCGATCGAGCTGGGAATCAACTTCTTCGACACCGCGGACATGTATTCGCTCGGCGTCAGCGAAGAGGTAACCGGTAAGGCGCTTGCCGAATATGGGCAGCGCGACCAGCTGATCATCGCATCGAAGGTCTATAACCCCATGGGCGACGGACCGAACGACCGCGGCCTGTCGCGCAAGCACATCATGGACGCGATCGACGCCTCACTGCGCCGCCTCGGTACCGATTACATCGATCTCTATCAGATTCACCGCTGGGACTACGAGACGCCGATCGAGGAGACGCTGGAAGCGCTCAACGATCTCGTCCGCTCCGGCAAGGTGCGCTATATCGGCGCATCGAGCATGTTCGCCTGGCAGTTCATGAAGGCGCTCGCAACCTCCGATGCGAACGGATGGGCGCGATTCGTGTCCATGCAGAATCACTACAACATGGTCTATCGGGAAGAGGAGCGGGAGATGATTCCGCTCTGCCTCGACCAGGGTATCGGCATTATCCCGTGGTCGCCGCTCGCCCGCGGTTTTCTCACCGGCAAGAGATCGCGCGACAAGTCGGAAACCGCTCGCACAAAAAGCGATTCCATGGCCCACCGCCTCTACTACCGCGACGAAGACTACGCGGTCGTCGACGAGCTGGTGGCGGTGGCTGACGATCACGGTCGACCTCCGGCGCAGGTCGCGCTCGCGTGGATGCTTCACAAGCCCGGCGTCGCCGCACCGATCATCGGCGCGAGCAAGATGCAGCACCTCGAAGATGCGGTCGCTTCCACCGAGATCGAACTGAGCGCAGAGGAGATCGAGCGGCTCGAGCGCCCGTACGTCCCGCACGAGATACTCGGGCACTCGTAGCACGCCGTGCGAGGCGGCTCGCCTCCGACGGCGAGCCGCACGTCGCTCAGATTGCCGTCACCGTTCGGCTGAAGATCGGATCGGCGCTCTTAGCAGCCTCTTCGATTTCGGCTTCCTCTTCGGGGGTCAGCGGTGTGAAGCGGTCCGCGGCGTCGCATGCCCACTCGAAGTGCTCCATGTGCCCGGGACTGACCGCGGCGACCACCGGACGGGAAAGCGTGAAACGGAATGCGCGCTCGGCCTCTTCGTAGCTGTCGACGGGGCGATACCACGCCTTGTTCCACACCTGGTCTTCGTCTTCCTGCCACCGGCGCTTGGCGAGTGCCTTCAGAGCGAGCACCGCCGTCCCCTGCTTTCCGGCGGCTTCCACAATCCGCTGACCGATTCCACCGGCATGCCACGTCGCCCAGTTGATCGGAAAAAGCACCGAATCGAACGGATACGCCTCCAGCAGGCGCAGCGCAGCGTCTTCGTTGTGCGCGGAGAATCCGATGTAGCTGATGTCGCCGCGTTCACGAAGGCGCTGAAAAAGCGAGAGAGCCCCGTTCGGAGCGAGTATGGCGTCGACCTCTTCTTCGGTCTGGATTCCGTGAAGCTGATAGAGGTCGATGTGTCCGGTTCGCAGTTTTTGAAGCGACTCGCTGAACTCCTTCTCGGCGCCTTCCGCGTCGCGAACGTTCGTCTTGCAGGCAAGAAAAACATCGCTGCGATACGGCTCGAGTGCGGGCCCGAGCATATCTTGCGCGTTTCCGTAGCTTGGAGCCACATCGAAGTAGTTCACACCCCTATCGATCGCCCGTGAGACGCGTCGCTGCGCCTCATCGCCCGACTCGTCGGTTACGAGAATGCCACCGAAACCAACGACCGAGAGTTCTACGTCGTGTGATCCGTACTGCCGTTTGATCAAAATACCCTCCTGATATTCGAGCACCGAACGGTACGCGAACAGTTATTTATTCTGAAGTTTTTTCGAGCATACCACGCTTATCCTCTCTTGCCCACTTTCGAGCGCTTATATATCGTGGTTTCTCTATGTCCCGTTATCGCCCAGGAACCTACATTGCACTCTTTATCGGTGCGCACTTCGCGCACCACCTTCTGACCGCCCTGGTTGTCCCGATACTGCCGTATATTCGCGACGGCTTCGGACTCACCTACACACAGTCCGGTCTCGTCGTGTCCGCATTCACTCTCTCCTACGGAATCGGGCAGCTGCCGGCCGGCTGGTTCGCCGACCGCCTCGGGCGCGGCTACCTGATCACGATAGGCATAGCCGGTGTGGCTCTCGCCGGCGCGATCGCCGGTCTGACCACGACGTACACAGGACTGATCGTGGCGCTCATCGTCATGGGTATCGCCGGCGGCGGGTACCACCCGTCGGCGGCGCCTCTGATCACCGCCTCGGTCCCACCGGAACGCCGCGGCCGCGCACTCGGCCTGCACCTTGTCGGCGGGAGCGCAAGCCACTTCGTGACGCCGCTGCTCGGTGCGGCTATCGCCAGCCAGTTCGGCTGGCGCGGCTCGTTTCTCGGAATCGCGGGGCCGGTGTTCTTCTTCGGTCTCGCATTCTTTCTGATTCTCCGCAGTCGCGGCGAGCAGCGCTATTCGGCCGAACCGGCGCTCGCGACGGCTACCGCCGGAGCGTCGGGAGACGCTTCGGTCGACGTGGAGCCCGAAAGCGCCGACGCCGGATTCGGCGCCGGCAAGCCGGCGAGCGTGGCCGGCGCTACGGCCGGCGGGGACTCTTCGGTCGCCGGACCCTCCGGACAAAGCGCACAGAACGGGAGCGAACAGGCGCGGTCGGTGGACGAGCGCCCAGCCGCGAAGCCGAGCCGCCGGCGCACGATCGTGCGCATCACCATCTTTCTCATTATGACTTCGGCAGTCGGCGCTGCGGTCGCATCGATGACCGCATTCGTGCCGCTCTACATGGTCGACGGTTTCGGGCTCTCGCAGGAGCTCGGTGCGGCAGCGCTTTCGCTCTTTTTCGCTATCGGTGTAGTCGCGGCGCCGCTCGGTGGTGCGCTCTCCGACCGATTCGGGCCGGTTCCGATTCTCATCCTCCTCTCGGTGGCATCCGGGCCGTTGATGATGGTCGGCGCGGCGGTTCCCACCGCATTCCTCTTCGCCGCCGTGCTTCTCGCCCTCGGCGTCGCGCAGTTCTTCCGCATGCCGGTCTCCGAGGCGTACCTTTCCGAGGACGTGCCGGAACGCATGCGATCGACGGTGCTCGGAGTGTACTTTTTCGCAGGGATGGAGGCGAACGGTGTGATCACCCCTATTCTCGGACACCTGATCGACGCCCGCGGATTCGAGCCGGCATTCGCGCTGTTCGGGCTCCTGCTCACCGTGGTGGCCGCGGTATCGGCGGCGGCGCTGTACGTCATGCACCGCCGGGTCGCTCCAACGACATAGCGTCTGCAAGCACGCCGATGCTATCATTTCCACGGAATGGACATATGAGCAAACTTGATCCGACAACGATGAAAGACTGGGAAATCGCGCAGGCGGCCGCCGCCGACATGAAGCGATCGAGCCGGCTCGCCGAGGAGCTCGGCATCGAGGAGCGCGAGCTTCTCCCGTACGGTCACTACGTGGCGAAAGTCGATTATTTGAGTGTACTCGACCGACTCGCGAAGCAGCCGGACGGGAAGTATATTGATGTTACGGCGATCACGCCCACCCCGCTCGGAGAAGGCAAAACGACTACAACGATGGGGCTTGTCGACGGTCTCGGAAAGATCGGCAAGAACGTCACCGGCGCCATACGCCAGGCGTCGAGCGGTCCGACTTTCAACATCAAAGGCAGCGCCGCGGGCGGAGGGCTCGCGCAATGCATACCGCTGACCGATTTCAGTCTCGGGCTCACCGGCGATATCGACGCGATCACCAACGCACACAACCTCGCGATGGTGGCGATGACCTCGCGGCTGCAGCACGAGTTCAACTACTCCGACGCCTTCCTGGAGAAACGGGGTCTGAAACGTCTCGACATCGATCCGCGAAATCCGGCGACCGG
>PUOG01000164.1 GCA_003552745.1 Spirochaetaceae bacterium | reverse complement strand
CGCCGCGGATCGATTGGATTCTTCTCGACGACTCACTGACGTTCACGCGCGTTGCTCGCATCGAAGAGGCTCCGGACGGCGTGCCCCCCTCCGACCACTTTCCGGTTATCTGTGAAGGTGTGCGCAGCCACGCGGAGAGTCTGGAGATGCTTCGACGCGGCGAACCGCAAGTATGGCGAAATCCTGCTCGCGTCACGACCGCCGGGCGCGACGAGGCATCTCCGTTCGGTCGGGACGACCTTCGGGTCGCCGGCGAACGCTTTAGGCGACTGGCCACGACAATCTCGAAGCTATTCCCCGAAGAGTGTCCGAGCGGTCGGATCGTCTCTCCTTTGCGGCAATTGGACGGCGAAAGCGGGGCGACGGTCTTCGCGAAGTGTGATAACGAGCTGCCGGTTGCCGGTTCGATCAAGGCACGAGGTGCGTTCTATGAAGTACTCCTGCACGCCGAACGCGTCGCTTCAGCCGGAGGTCTCGGCCATCCCGACGACCTGGTGAGTGACGGTGCACGGAAGCTCTTCGCGCAGCGAACGATCTCGGTTGCCTCGACCGGGAATCTCGGCGTCAGCGTCGGGTTGGCGGGTCGCGCGCTCGGGTTCCGGGTTGTCGTATATATGTCGCGTGAGGCGCGGGATTGGAAGAAGCGTTTGCTTCGAGAGAGCGGGGCGGAGGTTATCGAGTGTGATGATGATTACTCGGCCGCGGTCGTCGAGGCGCGCGAGGCGGCCGACGCGACGAGCACATCCGACGATGATGCCGCCGCCGGCGCGGAGATTTACTTCGTCGACGATGAGGAGTCTCCGCATCTGTTCATGGGGTATGCGTGCGCCGCCGAAGAGCTGGCAACGCAGTTGAACGAGGCGGGTGTACCCTCGACCGGCTCGATTTCGGTGTACCTTCCGTGCGGTGTCGGGGGTGGTCCCGGCGGGGTGGCGTTCGGTCTGAAGACGCTTCTCGGCGATGCGGTGAAGTGCTGGTTCGTGGAGCCGGTCTCGGCTCCGTGCTTCCTTCTGGCAATGCTATCCGATCGTCTCACGCGCGGCGGGCCGGGACGCCCGCCCCATATCCGTAGCGTTGGACTCGATGGGCATACGGTGGCTGACGGGTTGGCGGTCGGAGCAGCATCGCCGCTCGTGTTGCCGATCATGCGACCGCTTCTCCACGGTGTGGTTACGACTACCGACGATGCAATGATTCGCGCCACACACGAAGCGAAGCAACGGTACGGATTGAAGGTCGAGCCTTCGGCCGCGGCGGCGATCTGTGCCCGAAATGCAGTCGCGGAGGCCGGCGCGATCGAGGTGATCTGGCTCACCGGAGGCTCGCTGGCGCCGCCCGAAATGATAACCGGGAAAACGCAAGGCTGGACACGACCCGTATGATCGGCGTTGGGCGGATCTCCGGCAGACAATCTGAATCCGAGCGCCCGTTGACTAAAGAGGAGAAGAAGCGCCGGCGTCGGATGCCTCTCTTCCTTTTCGGTTTCGTCAGACCGCACCTCACGCTCTTCGCCGTCGGGTTGAGCCTGCTCTTTGCCGCGAATCTCGTCTTTCTTGCCTTTCCCCTGCTCATGGGGAGGTTGGTCGATGAACTGACCGGCGAGGGAGAGTGGATTCTGGATGGCGTTGGAAACATCAGTCTCGCGCTCCTGGTGATTCTCGCTGTGAGAGCGTTGCTGAGCTTCGGCCAGACATATGCATTCGGAACGGTTTCGAACCGGGTCGCTCGCGCAATACGCGGAGAGTTGTACTCGCGGCTGCTGATGCTTCCGGTTGCCTATTTCGACATTCACCGTACCGGGGAGCTTCTCAGCCGCTTGTCAAACGATGTTGGGCAGCTCGAACACGCACTCTCGGACATGCTCGCACAGCTCGTGCGCCAACTCGTCGTGCTCGCGTTCGGGCTCGCGATCGTATTCGTGCTGACTCCACAGCTGTCGCTGTTCATGCTGGCGATCGTGCCGGCGGTCGCACTGGCGACACTACGGCTCGGCCGAACGATTCGTCGAAGATCGAGAGAGCTGCAGGATCTGCTCGCCGAAAGCACGACAATCGCCGAAGAGAGTCTGTCCGGCATTTCCATCGTGAAGAGCTTCGCCGCCGAGCCGTATGAGATCGGTCGGTTCGACGGTGCGCTCGGCTCGGTGCTCGATAAGGCGCTCGATACGATCCGTTTCAAGGCAGGCCTTGGATCGGCGATAGGGTTCTTCGTCATGGGCACGCTCGTTGTCGTGATCTGGTTCGGCGCGGGGTTGGTTGAGTCGGGCGCTCTTGCCGTCGGCGATCTGGTCAGCTTTGTCATTTACACCGGCTTTATCGGTGGCTCGGTTGCCGGCCTCGGCGGTCTGATAACGCGTCTGCAGCGAGTTTTGGGTGCGACCGAACGGGTTGTGGAACTCCTGCAGCTCGATCCCGAGCCCGGGCGTCTGACGACGCCGGAAGGCAATCATCCGCCGATACCGAAGCTCAACGATTCGCTGATGTTCGAAGATGTGACGTTCGCCTACCCGAGCAGACCCGACATAACGGTGCTCGAGCGGATAGATCTTTCGATCCGTGTCGGTGAGCGGCTCGCGCTGGTCGGTCCGAGCGGCTCGGGCAAATCGACGTTGATCAGACTGCTTCTGCGCTTCTACGAGCCGAACGCGGGACGCATCGTCCGTGACGGGCTCGATATCAAAGCGCTCGATCTGCAGCGTTACCGGGAGCGATTCGCTGTCGTACCGCAGGACGTAATGCTTTTCGGCGGTACCATTGAGGAAAACATCCGGTACGGGCGGCCGGCCGCCTCGAGTGACGAGGTCTATGAGGCAGCGCGGGCGGCGCATGTGCTCGAGTTCGCCGATCGTCTCCCGGACCGATTACAAACGGTGGTAGGAGAGCGCGGTATTCAGCTTTCCGGTGGTCAGCGGCAGCGAGTAGCCGTCGCTCGTGCGATACTGCGCGATCCGGAAGTGCTCCTCCTCGATGAGGCCACGAGCTCGCTCGACGCCGAAAGCGAAAAGTATGTACAGGGCGCGCTCGCCCGGCTCATGCAGGAGCGTACGAGCATCGTTATCGCACATCGATTGGCAACCGTTCAGGCGGCCGACCGTATCGTGGTGCTCGAAGCGGGGCGAATCGTTGAATGCGGTACCCATGCCGAACTGATCTCCGGCTCCGACGGTCTCTACAAGCGGCTTGTCACGATGCAGAACCTCGGCGATCTGGCGTAGGCACGGCGCCGAGAGGCGTCCCGTTTTGAACTCGACGCCGACTCCTGCTTTCCAGGCGAATTACGAGATAGAGCGAAATCACGACGATCGTTCCGCCGATAATCGCCAGTACGCCGGGGATCTCGTGGAAGAGCGCGGCGGCCATGAGTGTCGCGAAAATCGGCTCGAGCAAAATCGAGGCGCTCACCGAGCTCGCGGGCACGTACTTCAGTGCCCAGTTGAAGATGCTGTGCCCCAGAATCGTACAGAAGAAGGCGAGTGCGGCGAAGATCACAAACTCGGACAACGGATAGCCGGAGAGCGGATTACCTGCGACGATTGCCATCGGCAGCAGTATCGCCGCGGCCACCGAGTATACCACAAGATTGTAGACGGTAGCGTCGACTCGGCGTCGCAGGAAGCGTCCGAGCAACATGTAACCGGCCACCGAGACTGCCCCGGCAACAGCGAGTGCGTTGCCGAGTAGGGCTTCGCTGCCGAGCGCGAAGTCTCCGTAGCTGAGCAACGCACTGCCGAATATCGCGAATACGATGAAGACGAACGCCGCCGCCGGTACGCGTTCCTTGAGAAAGACGATACTACCGACCGCGACGAAGATCGGATGCATAGTGACGAGCACCACCGAGCTCGCGACGGTGGTGTAGGAGAGACTCGCGTTCCATGTCGCGAAGTGCAACGCCAGGAACGCTCCGCTTGCCGCCAGCAGCCCGATTGACCGGCGATCGAGGCTCCTCACCGGCGATCCGCGACCGTTCTTCCGTGGTTGCAGACGAACCCACGCGAGAACCGGTGTAAGCATAATGCCGGTAAAGACCATTCGGTAGAATGCTATCGCGATCGGCGGGGCGTTCGAGATACGAATCAGGATAGCTGAGAGCGACGCAAACGCTACAGCGAGTACGACAAGAGGTCGAGCGTATTTTGACAAGTCCATTGATCGGTGCCGGAGGCGAGTGTATCCGTCGATCGCACTCAGTCGCAAGCGATCAGAGATTGGTGACCGAATCGGTTCAGGCGAGCGTTGAAGAGTTCCGTTCGTTCTCGGGTATTCGAACGTAAAAGCGGGTGATGAGGTCGTCGGCGTCATCGCCGGTTACAATGTCGAGATGTACGTGGCGTCTCATGAAACTTGCCAGTCCGAAGTCGCCGGCGCACGCACTCATGTGGAAGAAAATCAGCCACCAGGCAGAGACACTCGTCAGAGGTGGCGCACTCGCTCCTATTCCCGCGAGGGCAGCGGTGATCGCCACCGCCGGAAGAAAGAGGATGAAACGCATTTCGCGATAGTTGGCGACGAAATCGCGTGCGACGGCGTAGAAGATCAGATACTTCGGCTTCGCTCCGAAGCGGATGTGCCGGGCACCGGCCAGGCGGAAAGCGACGGCGTGCAGCAGCTCGTGTATGGGGATTACGGCAATCAGCCCGGCGATCGCAATAACCGGAGCGGACAGCGTATACCAACCGCTTGAACGAATGGCGACAACGTTCGCCACGATCGCGGTAATGAGGGCGAGCGCGAGAAGCACCCAGAACGCTACTATTGGAGCACTCTTTCGCCGGATCTCGGCACCGATCATCTCGATGAGTTCATCGAAAGAGAAGGCGAGGAACTCGTGATAGCCGTGATCCGGAAGCTGTGACGGTTGGATTCTCAACTGATGTGCTCCACGGCCGCGACATTCGAAAGACCGCACGACTCCGTTCGGTCCCCGAATACCGGCCAGAAAAGTCTGAGCTCCCGCACCCCCTCCCATTGCTCGATGGCGTGCAACAGATCGGGGAGATAGGAGTCGACGACTTCACGTGCACCGTCGCGAAGCCGAAGCGTGCGACTCGGATCGACGCGTCGATCGCGTTGTCCGTAGCCACGCCAATTCCGATGGAGGTAGGCACACAGTATCGCCGGATCGAATCCAAAGCGTTGCGCAATCCGCTCCATCGAGGCTCCCTCCGCGGTTCGTAAGCCGTTCATGAAGTGCTCGAAGAGGAGGCTCACATTGTCGAGAAGCTCGACCTCGTGGGTGAGAGTTCCCCTATGTATTGACTGGTAGGAGAACACACTCCCTCCGGTGAGTCTCATCGCATGTAGCCGGTCGGAGACGGTTCCTGGAAGGGTGGAGACTGCACCCGGGCCGATCCCGAGGTATGGATCGAGCCGCCAGTACACGCGGTTATGCCGTGACTCGGCTCCGGGCAGAGCGAAGTTCGATACCTCGTACTGTCGAAACCCGCGACGAATCGCCGTCCTTTTTGCCGCGATCCAGAGCAGTTCACGTGTGTCGCGATCGGGCATCCGGACAGATCCCCGGTTAACCGCCTGTTCGAGTGCCGTGTCGGGCTCGACGGTCAATCCGTAGAGCGACAAGTGGTCGGTACCACGATCAACGAGCTCTTCGATCTGTGTCGAGATGCCGGCAGGGTCTTGACCCGGCGTACCGACGATCAGATCGGTGCTCCATCGGCCGCTCCAGTGATGTTCAAGCAGTCGAATCGCTTCGCGGGCGGTCGATGAGTCGCTGCGGCGGCCGAGCAGCGCGAGATCGCGATCGCACAGCGACTGTACCCCGAGGCTGATCCGGTCTACTCCGGCTGCTCGCACCGTGTCGAGAAAGCGACGGGTGACCGATTCCGGATTCGCTTCGATCGTAACCTCTTCCGGCGCCGGCGGTTCGATGTCGCCGGGGACGGCCTCACGGATCGTGGGGTTTGCTCCGCCGACGGTCAGGCCGAGCGTATCGAACAGGTGCGTGAGAAAGCGCTGCAGCTGGTCGGGGGGAACGACGCTCGGTGTTCCCCCGCCGATATACACGGTACGAATCCGTGGATACCCGAGCCTCCTCATCCACTCGCGTGCCTCGGTGACGATGCCGGACAGTGTTTCGCTCAGTACTCGCGGTGAAAAGCCTGTTTCCAGATAGAAGGCGCAGTAGTGGCACCGTGTGCGGCAGAACGGGATGTGTACGTAGAGTGCCACCGTCTCGAGTGGTATTGCTTCGACTCCGGCACCATCGATCGCCTTGAACAAACGATTACCCGAAAAGTGAAATGGCGCGCTGGACGAATACGACCGCGAACACGCCGGTGACCGCGAGTTTCACGACTGTTGCGAGGAGGGTTCCGCGCAGAACCGCGAAAGCGCTGCGGAACGGATGCTCATTCTCCTTATGAAACACAACTTCGCCGAGGAGTGCACCGAGGAACGCACCGACTATCAGACCGAACGGCGGGAAGAAGATCATGCCGAGAATCATCCCCACCACGCTACCGATGACTCCTGCCCGCCCGGCTCCCGCCTGTTTCGATGCGGCCGCCGGTAGAATCTGATCGGTCACCGTTGCGGCGAGTGCAAGAGCCGCCATTCCCGCGAGCAGCGGAACGGATATCAGCTCCGCCCCTCCGGCGAAGAAAATGAGCAGAAGCGACACCCACCCGATTATCGGGCCGGGCAGAATCGGAAGAACGCAGCCGACAAGAGCGAGAAGCAATGCCGCCGCGCCGAGCACGACGAGAGTAATTTCGAGTGCCATCTCATCGAGAGCGTATACGGCCGATGCGTGGTGGGGCAAGGGCGATGTCGATACCTCCCGTGCTCTCAGTACGCCGCAGTGAGGTCCGCATCGGGGAAGTAATGATTGAGTATCGCCTCGACGCGGGCACCGACCGACGCCATTCCCGCCGCGCCGGTCTGATCCATGCCGACGCCGTGACCCCAGCCGCCGCCCCGGAAAACGAACGCCCGCGGTCGCGGCTCTTCTTCGGCGGCCGGCGTGTATACCGGTTCAACGACGAAGAGGTTGCTACGGATTCCGCCGATCCTCTGCCGGATGGCGTCGCCGGTTACCGTGCGCGTTCCGTTGCTCCCTTCGATCGTTACCTCCGTTACGCGACCGGCGGGGGTTCTCCCCGAGGTGTGCAGAGAGTGAAGCTCTCCGATGCCTTCTCCGATGCGCGCAACGAGCTCCTCCGCATCCACCCAGAGTTCCCATCGATACGAGTTTCTCGAGGCGAACGGGGAGATGGCGCTGTAGCTGTCCGGGTAGTCGGTCAGCCAGTCGAGCAGCTCGTCGGGCCGCCGGCGCTCTCCGTCCCAGTCGAGCTGCGGATCGGCTACCGAGCTCATTCCCGGAACAGAGCCGCCCCAGACATCCGCGGCTCGATCGCTGTGTCCGGCATTGTTAGCCGAATAGTAGGCCGGTACCGTCGTGTCGTTCACCGTGAGCACCATTCCGCGAGTGGCGTCGACCGCGCGTGTCGTCCTCGGCGACTCTCCGCTGTACCCACGGTAGAAAGCCGAACGGACCGATCCGAGAAGGTCAAAGCCGCGCGAGTTGAATCTGCCGAGATTCGCGATCGTATAACTGCGGGCGGCAATCGCCTGCGCCTCGAGTGCGGCCTGCGGCCACGAGGCCGGCATTTCCGACGGCACAACCGAATAGAGGTACGACTCGATATCGAGCTCGTTAACGGCAGTGAACCCTTCACCGCTCGATGGCCCCAAGCGCAGCGCTCCACGGTAGGCTCGAGTCTCAATACCGGCCGAAAACTGACCGCGAGAGTGCTCCATATCGAACAGTTTGAACGTCCCGTCCTCAGCGAGATTCCGGATCCGAATCCATCCATCCACGAGCCGATGATCGAGAATCTGTTCATCATCGACGGAAACCGAAAGCGACTCACCTTCCCATTCGACTCGCAAAAGTTGGTCCGCTTGCCCGCTCGCAACCGCATCACCGTCCGCACCGGCAGATCGCGGCCGGCCGTCGAGCAGCTCGATCTCCCACTCGGAGGAGCTCTTCAGATGAAGTTCACCGAGCGATTCGGCGAGCCCGATGCGGATCGGCTCGACTTCCTCACGATCCTCGGGATGGTGTTCGACGCGAGGCGCGGCTGCGATCTCG
>PUOG01000079.1 GCA_003552745.1 Spirochaetaceae bacterium | reverse complement strand
TTTTCACATCTTGCTGCCGCATCTACGAACGCCTACCGTCGTAACTGTGGAGGACCGCGATGAGTGAGCGAACCATCATACTGAACCGCGAAAACTACGAAGTGCTCCGTAAGCTTGTCGAGAAGCTCCGCAGCTCCGGCAAGTTGCAAGCTCCCCATTTCGCCCGTCTCGCCCGAGAGCTCGCCGACGCGCGTGTGGTCGAGTCGAGCGACATCCCGGATGACATCGTTACGCTGTACTCACGCGTCCGTTGGACCGCCCTCGACACCGACCGCGAGGGCGAAGGTATTCTCGTGTTTCCTGCCGAGGTTCGTAACCTCGAGGATCGTGTCTCGGTCCTCTCACCGTTCGGGCTGGCGCTGATCGGTGAGCAGGAGGGGACGGTCATCACCTACGAGGCACCGGGCGGAACGTATCGAGTACGCATCGACCGCGTCGAGCATCTACAACCGGTAACATAGAATTGGCCGATTCGCGGCTGTTCGATGACCGTGAGCGCCAGGTCCGAGATCGAGTCCTTACACGACTTCGCGAGCACGATTCGACAGCGTGGGAGCAGTGTCGCTCGCTCGAGGCTGCGCTGCAAGACCTGTCGGCTGCATTTGCCCGGTACCCGAGCATACTCGATCAGCGCACTCTCGGCGGCGATGTCCACTCAATGGAAACGTTGATCGATATCGTCTATCGCGACGGTGTCGATCACATCGTTCTGCTTCCGACACGTGTCGCGGTGGGTCGCAGTCTCGTAGTCGCGCGAAGCAACTACTTCGCCTATCTGCTGAAAGTGTGCGAGGAGTCGTCGCAGCTCACCGAACACACGGCGGAGCTCAGGCGCGCCTGGGAGCTCGGAATCTTTTCGCTGTTGGTTGAGGATGTCTATCAGATGATCATCGGTCGTGAGTCGTGCTACCCTGCGGCGGTACGCAGGCGTGCGGCTATCGACCTGATCCATCTGTGGGAGTATCGATACGACCGCCGTATTTCGCAGTACGCGCCGATTATCATCGATCTGTGGCGTGCACGCAGTCGCGTGGTACCGGTCTTCGGTTCGATGATCGGAACGCGTGAGCTTCTCCGGCTCTCCAGCACTCAGAGCGACCGGTGGTACGACTTTCTCTCGACGTACGGCGATGACCGGGAGTTCATCCAGGCGCTCGAGGAGCTTATCTTCGGACTAAGCTGGGAGGAGATCGTGGCCCTTCGCCGTCGCATGAGCGAAGAGGATCGAACGGCCATCGACCGGTCCGAGGTTCCGCATCTGCTCGGTCTGGAGCGCTCGATGGACCCGGTGAACGAAACCGACCCCCGCGAGATGTACCGCTTCTTCCAGTTGCGGCGACAGCTTGCCGATGAAAGGACATTGAAGGAGCCGGGCGCCGCACCGGACGACGATACCGGACCGGTGCGTACCGTGGAGGAGCTCCTGCTGTCCTATCTGATCAACGAGCGGCTTCAGCAGCCGGCAGCCGTCGGTTAGGTTCGGCCGGCTATCCTCGAAGCATAGGAGCTTTTCTTTGCCTGAAAACGACAATCAACTCTGGGGTCGCGTCGACCAGTACATCAGCGAATCGCTGGTCGATGAGGACTCTGTACTCCGGGAAACGCTGCGTCGAAGTCGCGCAAACGGATTGCCGGAGATAAACGTCTCGCCGAGCCAGGGGAAGTTCCTGCATCTCCTCGCGCGCATGGCGAGTGCTCGAACAATCCTCGAGATCGGCACGCTCGGCGGTTACAGCACGATCTGGCTCGCCCGGGCGCTTCCAAGCGACGGTTCACTCGTTACAATCGAAGCCGACTCCGACCATGCGGCGCTTGCCGAGCGAAACATTACGGACGCCGGTCTTTCCGGTCTCGTCGACATTCGCGTCGGCGATGCGAGCGAGGTGCTCGAGCGAATGCGTGCGGAGCATCTCGGCCCGTTTGACTTCGTGTTCATCGATGCGGATAAGCCCCCCTATCCGCGCTATCTCGAGCTCGCCCTCGAGCTTTCGCGTCCCGGGACGGTGATCGTCGGCGACAACGTCGTTCGACGGGGACGCCTGCCCGACGAGTCAACCAGCGACGAAAGCGTAAATGGGGTTCGGCGTTTCATGGAGATGCTGGGCTCCGATGAGCGACTCGATGCAACTGCGATTCAAACGGTCGGTGCGAAGGGGTACGACGGCTTCGCCGTCGCGATTGTACGCTGACAGAACGGGCGGCGGTATCTGGTCCGCCGGGACCCGGGGCGCCGACACGACGGGCGTTCACATCATTTTGACTAAGCGCCGGCTCGCTCGCGATCGATTCGATCCTGTACTTCTTTCCAGGCCGGATATGCCTCGTCGAGCTTGTGGCGGCCGGCTCGCGTCAGCTCGAGCGGGCGCCGTCGGCCGTCCTCCGAATGGGCTACACGGATATACCCGTCGCGTTCGAGCAACACCGAGCTTCGCGTGAGTGTCGTTCGTTCGAGGCCCAGCGAGGTGGCGAGCTCGTTGATGGGTGCCCGACCGACGATCGCCAGCGCGGCCAGCACGGTAAACTGTGTCGCCCGTAATCCGTGTGGCCGCAGGTGTTCCTCGTAAAGCCGCGTGATGCGCCGCGCTTCGCTGCGCGCCGCCAAACAGTGGCACTCTCTTGTTCGACCGAGCTCAGCGTCGGACGCCATGCACAGGAGTGTAGGTACACGATCAAGGGGACCGCAAGTGCCGGGACCGCCGTGTGCGTGAGATCCATATAATTCTTTGTAATTCCGTAAGGTGTTTCGGTGGTCCTGCTTCAATAGCTGTATATTGTTCGCAGACCCGGGTTAACGACCGGGAAGGTGCGGTATTAAACTATACGTGGTTATCCGTGAGAACGGGCGGCGCAACATCGTCCGAAGGCGGGATGGTGGCACTTGATCGCTCCCTGACCGGGTGCAGCGATACTGACAGGTGGTACATCCCGTTGGCTTTTCATCGAGCCGGAGGGAGCCTGATGTCGGATACGGACAGACGTAGTGAGTTTCTCCAGTCGCTGAGCAGCTACAGCAAGGAGCAACAGGCAAAGCGGTGGGAGGGAACATTCGGAGAGTTTCTCGAGCAGATACTTCCCACCGACCCGCTGCGGTTGGCCCGCACGAGTCACCAGTATGTCTGGGACATGATGCGCTGGTACGGCAGCACTCGCTCGGATGAAGGGGAGTCGGTCACCCGCTACAACCTCTTCAGCAGCGAGCTGTTCGGAGTCGACGAGGCGATCGAGCGGGTAGCCAACTACTTCAAAGCGGCGAGCGAAGGCTCGGAAGTCGGCCGCCGACTGTTGCTTCTGCTCGGCCCACCTTCGGGCGGCAAGTCCAGCCTGGTCACGCTGTTGAAGCGCGGGCTCGAGGAGTACAGCCGCACCGACGAAGGTGCGATCTACGCCATCAAGGGAAGTCCGATCCACGAGTCTCCGCTGAACCTGATTCCGTTTAGCAAGCGGGCGGACTTCGAGAACACCTACGGCGTGCGAGTCGAGGGAGAGCTTTCCCCGTACACCCGTGCGATCCTGCATGAAGACTACGACGACGACTTCACCCGTATGCCGGTCGAGCGGGTCTTCATAAGTGAGGCAGCCCGCGTCGGTGTCGGAACGTACGCTCCGCATGACCCGACGACCGCCGACATCGCCGACCTGGTCGGCTCGGTCGATCTATCCAAGGTCGCCGTATACGGCGACGAAGGTGACCCGCGGGCATGGTCGTGGTCCGGCGCCGTGTACGCGGCGAGTCGCGGTCTGCTCGAGATGATCGAGATCCTGAAGGTCAAACGCGAGTTTCTCTATCTCCTGCTGACGCTGACACAGGAGAAGAACGTCAAGGTCTCCCGCTTTCCGTTGATTCACGTGGACGAATCGATCGTCGCGCACACGAACATGGCCGAGTTTCACAAGTTTCTCCAGGAGAAGGAGAATGAAGCGCTTCTCGACCGCATGGTGATCGTGCAGGTTCCGTACACATTACGGTATCCCGACGAAGCGCGGATCTACCGGAAGCTCACCTCCGCCACGCCGACCTTCCGCGAGGTGCACCTCGACCCGCACGCGCTGCGCGTTGCCGCGGTATTCGCCGTTCTCACGCGTCTGCGCGAGTCCGAGCGCGAGGATCTCGATCTTGCGAAAAAGGTAAGGTTGTACGCCGGGGAGGATGTGGAAGGTGTTTCACAGCGGGAAGTGGAGCGCATTCAGGGTGAGCATCCCGACGAGGGGATGGACGGCGTCAGTCCGCGATTCGTCGTCAACGCGCTCGCCGGTGCGATTAGCCGCAGCGAAAGCTACAGCCTGACATCCATGGAGGTTCTGCTCTCGCTGAAGGACACGATCGAGTCGGATGCCCGCATGGACAGCAAGACGAAGAAGCGCTGGGTCGATCTGCTGGTCACCACCCGAAAGGACTTCTACAACCGGTGGGTAAAGGAGGATGTGCACAAGGCGCTGTTCGTATCCTTCGAGGATGAGGCGCATGAGCTGCTCGACAAGTATCTCGATGAAGTCGAGGCGGTGCTCGACAACCGGAAAGTGAACGATCCGATTACCGGTGAAGAGCGTGATGCCGATGAGCGATTCCTGCGCTCGGTCGAGGAGAAGATCAGCATCTCCGACTCCGGCAAGCAGTCTTTCCGGCAGGAAGTGGTGCGAAAGGCGATGGGCGCATACAAGCGCGGAGAGAAGTTCTCCCTTTCGAGCCATGCCCGGCTGCGCGAGGCGGTTGAGCAGTATCTGTTCGAGGAACGGCGCGATGTGCTGCGCCTCGTTACATCGAGTACGCGGCCGGATGAGGAGACGCGGAGGAAGATTTCCGCGGTCGAAGACAGACTCGTTCAGGATTACGGCTATGATGAACACAGCGCACGGGAAGCTCTCAACTACGTAACCACACTCCTCTCGCAGGAGTGACTGTCGGGGAGAGGCCTGATGAGTGGCGGTAGCTCCGATAATCGATGGTACGATCTCTTCTCCCGCGGTGCGCGCGACTGGCTGCGGCACAATGAGAAAGTCCGGGAGACGGTGCGCGATCGTTTCGGCGATCTTGTCGCCGGTGTCGACGTACTCAGTCGTCCGAGCGACCGGACGGTTCGTGTGCCGGTACGCTTCCTCGAACACTACCGTTTCAGACTCCGCGATGACGAGGAGGAAACCGGTGTGGGGCAGGGCCCGGGAAAACCCGGTGACGTCTACCGTCGTCCCCGTGCCGGAAGAGCGCGTCGCGGTAAGAAGGGTGATGAGCCGAGCGAGGGTGGCAGCGGGGGTGGCGAGCTGCAGTTCGTGCTCGAGTTGAAGGTCGACGATATCGTCGACTGGATCTGGGAAGAGCTCGCACTGCCCGATCTGAAGCCGAAGGTGACCGACGCACTGACCGACGAAGAGCTCGTTCGCGAGGGGTGGGACCGACGAGGCCCGCGTGCTCGTCTCGACCGCCGGCGAACGATTAAGGAAGCGATAAAACGGCGCGCCGCCCAACCCGACGGTCCCGCGTTCACCGACGACGATCTGCGGTTCCGCCAGCTTGCACGACGCAAACGGCCGGCCACGAGCGCGGTCGTAGCCTTCGTGCTCGACGCCTCGGCGAGTATGGATGAACGGCGGCGCAAGCTCGCGAAGGCGTTCTTCTTCTGGGCGACTCAGGGGTTGCGACGTCAATACCGTGGTCTCGAAACCGTTTTCATCGCACACACGAACGAGGCGTGGGAGTTCAGCGAGGAGGAGTTTTTCCAGGTTTCGGCCACCGGCGGCACGATCGCATCGACCGCATTCCGGCTTGCGATCGAAATATTCCGGGAGCGATACTCCCCGGCGCGCTACAATCTCTATCTCTTCTACGCTTCCGACGGTGACAACTTTGGAGACGATCGTGAGGCCGCCGACGCCGCGCTCGCCGAGCTCGGTTCGATAGTGAACTTCATGGGCTTCGTCGAAACTCCACAGAATCCGTTCGAATCGCGCAAGTCGGAGACCGGTCGCCTCTTTCGATCGCTCGAAGCGCGCAACTACCCGGTTGCCGGCTACACGGTCCACGCCGATTCGGACGTGTGGGAGGCGATCCGTGCCTTCTTCCATCGCCAGGCATCATCGGATGAGTAGTCGATGAGCAGTACGAAGCTGAAAGAGTTCACCCGTCGCCTCGAGGATCTTGCCCGGGAGAACGGCCTCGACTTCTACCCGGTAGACTTCGAGGTAGTGCCGACCAGTTTCATGATGGAGGTCGCCGTCTACGGTCTTCCGGTGCGAATGCCGCACTGGTCGTTCGGCGTGCGCTACATCTATCAGTACGTACAGCATCGCATGGGAGCCTCACGAATCTTTGAAGTGGTCTTCCCCGGCAATCCGAATCGTGCCTATCTCATCGAGGATAACAGTATTGCCGAGAATACCCTTGTGACCGCCCATGTACTCGCACATGCGGACTTCTCCAAGAAGAACGAGCTATTCGACCGAATGCAGTCACAGGTCGGTTACCGAATCGTCGAGCAGGCGGCCGAGCGGGCACGCCGGATCGAGTCGGCAATGGAACGGCACGGAAGGCCGGAGGTCGAGCAGGTGCTTGACGCGGCGCTCGCTCTGGAGCAACATATCGATACCGGGCGTGGGCTACGGAGATTGCGTTATCCCGAGTTCGTCGAACGCGAGGAGACGAAACGGCCGGAGGGGTTTCGCGGGCGTTATTCGACGCTTCCCGGCGAGGCGAGAGAAGAAGAGCATCCGAGAGTTCGCGAGGGAAGTCGCGCCTCGATTCCGCCGCACCCTGAGTACGACCTGTTGTGGTTCATCGCCAATTATGCCCCCGATCTCGCCGATTGGGAGCGCGACATCTTTCTCGATGTGCGCGAAGAGTCGTTCTACTTCTATCCGGTCTTTGCCTGTCAGATCATGAACGAGGGGTGGGCGAGCTACTGGCATGCGGGCATGCTGCGCGAGGCTGACTTCCTGCCGGAGCCGATCTACCTCGATGCACTCAAGGCACATTCCGACGTCGTCCGACCGTATGGAGGCGCCCGCACCGTTTCGGTTTCAATAAACCCGTATCACGTCGGGTACGTCATGTGGGAGCGGATAATTGACGAGCATGGTGTAGACGCGGCAATGCGAATCCGCTCCGAAGAGGATGACTTCGGCTTCGTGCGCAACTATCTCGACGAGGAGACCGCCGATCGCCTCGAGCTTTTCACATACACCAGGAGCCGCGATCGTACCGGCGCCGAACGGTACACGGTTCGCGAGCGAGATTTGCACGAGCTGCGCGAAACCATCCTCGCTCCGAAGTTCCACTTCGGCGCACCGCGTGTGTACGTGACCGAGCTCTCCGCCGACGGTATGCTGACGCTTCACCACGACTACCGAACCGACGGTCGAGGACTCGATCAGCAGCGCGCCCGAAAGGTGCTCGATTACATCCACCGTGTGTGGCGACGCCCGGTCCGGCTCGTCACCGCCGACAGCCAGGGAAACGAACAGCTGCTCGCCGTCGGTGAAGGATGAAGTGATGACTCGGGACATCGGGCGCACGGCCTCGTCGGGCGGGTTTCTGGTGCTCGCTCTCTTCACTTGTCTCCTCTATGCGGGCGGCACCGTCGTCGGTGCAGGCCGGCAATCCGCGGCTTTCCCGATACTCGCTGTCTGGACTCTCGGGATTCTCTCGGTGTTTCCCGCTGAGTGGGGGCGATGCATATCCGGTGGCGAGTCCACCCACCGTTTCGGTATGTCCGACGATCTACCGGCATTCATCGCCGTTATCCTCGGCGCAGTGATCGCCTTCTGGTTGAGCGTCGACGTTGGGCTGGGAGCAGTCATCGCCTCATCGCTTGTCGGAATGGTCGCCGCGCTCTGGTGCAAGGAGCTCGGGGTCCCCGCGTTTTGCGGCTCGTTCGCCGGAATGGCATCTGCACAGGTGTTCGGACACGCGGAGATGCTACTCGCCGGAGTTATCAGCGCACTCGTCTTCGTTGCGAGCAAACACGTGCTCGCGGGTTTCGGCGGCAAGCTCGGAACGATCGCATGGGCCGGCACCGTGGTGTCCGCGCTGATACTCAGAAGGCCACTCTCGGGTGAAGCGGTGTACGCGTGGAGTATCGGGGCGCCGCTGATCGTCTATTCGACCGTCGGCGCGGTGCTGACCTTCGTCATAAGCCATCGATACAAGGCTGGACCGGTTCTCGCCTCGAGCATCGTCGGTCTTGTCGCCGGCGTGATGCTACCGATGGTGCACGGATCAGAAAGCGG
>PUOG01000320.1 GCA_003552745.1 Spirochaetaceae bacterium | reverse complement strand
GATTACTCATTACTCCTCCAATGTGTAGTCTCATAACTGGTATAACAGTTATGTTTACATCAGCGTGAACCGTCGAGTTGAATCTGTCAAGCTCGTTGCTTTTATGTTCGTACGCGCCGGTTACCATGGTCAACTCTCCCGATACTTCGAGGTAATGGGGGCCATTTCCGCCGGTGAGCGAAACCCGATCTATTCCGGTTACATCGAATCGGCAACAGAGGTCGGGGAATTCACGGTTGACACACGGTCAAACTCGGTACAGTATCAAGCAGTGTAACTGTTATAGCAGTTAGAAAGTCGGCGGAGACCATCCCGTTTGGTTCGTATCAGAGGTCGGGGGTCGGGCCGTGCCGGCCGGATCCCTTGGACGAACGGCGGATACTGGCGCCGCCGACACATTTACGTCGAAGGAGGAACCATGTTCCGTTCAACATTGAAGAAGGTGCTTGTTACCTTACTTGTTTCTTTGATCGCGTTCCCTCTCTTTTCGGGCGGAGCTCAAGAAGAGGCTGAGGATGAGGTCGTAGAGATACGATTCCCGTGGTGGGGTGATTCGTCCCGGCATGAAGTCTATAACGAGATCGCCGACCGTTTCGAAGAGGCGAATCCCGACATTCGTGTCGCCCGAGAACCCACGAGTTGGGGCGACTATTGGGATCGCCTTACGACACAGGTGGCGGGCGGAAACGCCCCCGATGTCGTGAGCATGCATCAGTTCCAAGTTGCCTCGTATGCCCGCCGTGGTGCACTCATTGATATGTGGCCGTTGGTGGAAGAAGGGTATCTTAATCTTGACGGCATTCCGGAGTCCGTGATCGGATCCGGTGAGCTCGAAGGTGAATTACTCATGACGGCGAAGGGCGTCACGATGACCGGATGGATGTATAACACCGCGGTGTTCGACGAGCTCGGTCTCGAATATCCGGACTTCGATTGGACGAGAGAAGAGTTCGCCGAGACCGCTATTGCTGTCGCCCAAGCTTTCGAGGAGCAGGGTTACGGTGAGGGCTATTTCGGGGCTAGTGATATGAGCACCGGGACCTTTACACCGTTCCAGTACTGGGTTCGACAGGAAGGTGGAGAGCTCTTCACCGAAGACGGCCAGCTCGGATTCGACCGCGAGATGATGATCGGATGGTACGAATTCTGGCAGGACCTCAGGGAAGCCGGTGCGATCCCGGATGCCGAGACCGACGCCGAGCAAGAAGGCCTGCCTCCCGAACAGTCGCTGTTTGCTCAAGGACGAGTCGGACTCCACCAGGCCCCTTTTAATCAGATTACCCACTTCGAGCCGCATCTCGAAGGTGGCGAGGCGCATCTGTTGAGACACCCCACCCTTCCGGGAGGGGAGGTCGGCGAGTTCATCGAGGGTGCGTATCTCGCAATCTCGTCCGACTCGGATAACCCGGAGGCTGCGGCGCGTTTCATCAGTTTCTTCACGAATACCGAAGAGGCCGCCGAAGTCTTTCTGACCGAACAGGGCCCGCCTCCTGCCACGGAGATGCAGGAACTCGTGGCCAGTCTGGTCGGAGATATGGAGGCCAGGGAGCTGGATGGAATTCAGCGCACCCTCGCGATCGCTGACGAAGGCTCGCCGGCGCCATTCGATCCTCCCGAGAGGCCGGAGGTCGAGTCCGCTTTCGACGATGCAGGAGAAGCGATCCAGTTCGGACAGCTCTCTATCGAAGAAGCGGTAGACCGGTTCTTCGACGAAGCCGAAATGATACTTCAGTAGGGTTCGCTGCATCCGTTCCCTCTTGCGCGGATTCTGCAAGCGGCGGAACACACAACGTCCGGCGGGGGCCGAATTCGGCTTCCGCCCGGACTCTTGCTTCCTTGTTCGTTTCTTGATAACCCCGATGGTTAGGGAAGGTAGTTCTACACATGCAACGGCGCGGTATTAGAGCTTTTCTGAAACAGAACTGGGCGGGGTATTTCTTTCTCGCTCCGTGGCTTTTCGGATTTCTTGCGTTGAATCTGATTCCGATGGGATCGTCCCTGTATCTCTCTTTCACCGACTTCGATCTGTTCGGCAGTCCGAACTGGGTTGGGTTTCAGAATTTCGAGCGGATGTTCGCCGATCGGAAGTTCATCGCGAGCGTTCAGGTGACCCTTCAGTACGTGCTTGTCGGGGTGCCGCTCCAGCTCATGTTCGCCCTCTTTATAGCAACTATCCTTAACAAGGGTATCGGTGATTTCAGCCTAAGAATCTATCGCGCGGTTTACTACGTGCCGTCATTGTTTGGTAGCAGTGTGGCTGTCGCGTTGCTGTGGCGCCAGATGTTCGGCGGCGCCGGACTGATCAATCAGCTTCTGGCCAGCGTCGGGATACGGGGCATGAACTGGATCGCGAACCCTGACACCGCGCTCTGGACGCTTATTGTGCTCGCGGTATGGCAGTTGGGGGCCCCGATGCTGATATTTCTGGCGGGGCTGAAACAGATTCCGGTGGATCTATACGAATCCGCGGAAATCGATGGGGCCGGTCGTACTTCGATATTCTTCCGAATTACGTTGCCGTTGCTTTCTCCCATCATATTCTTCAACCTGATCATGCAGACCATTGCCTCGTTTCAGGCATTTACCCCCGCCTACATAATCAGTGCCGGAACGGGAGGGCCGCTCGATTCAACCCTCTTCTATACGCTTTATCTGTACCAGCGAGGGTTCAATTTCTTCCATATGGGATATGCGGCCGGAATGGCGTGGTTGCTGTTGGCAACAATTGCATTCGTGACTGCGCTACTTTTCCTCACTTCCGGACGATGGGTTTTCTATCGTGAATGAATTGATTTCTGGGCTGTAGCCTTAGGTAGAGTAGGAGAGACTTGTAATGGTCAAGACGTCGATGAGCACGAGAATACTAACGCACGCCGGAATCATCGCCGGCTGTGTGGTCATGATCTATCCTCTTCTCTGGATGCTCGTAAGCTCCTTCAAGCCGGAAATCGAGATCTTCCGGGATCCTTCGCTGATACCTCGATATGTGACTCTGCAGAACTATTATCTGGGTTGGAATGCGTTTCAGGTCTCGTTCGGGCGATTCTTCGTCAACTCGATCATAATCGTCGGATTCGCCTGCGCCGGAACGGTCGTTACGTGTTCGATGGCAGGCTACGCGTTCGCGCGTCTGCGCTTTGTGCTCCGCAAACCGTTGTTCGCGATTATGCTAGCTACGCTGATGCTTCCGTTTCACGTAACGGTCATTCCACAGTACATCATCTTCAACGAGCTCGGATGGATCAACACCTTCTGGCCGCTCATTATCCCCGCGGCGCTCGGACTGCACGCCTTCTTCATCTTCCTGATCGTGCAGTTCATTCGGGCCATTCCGAAGGAGCTCGATCAACAAGCGGAAATCGATGGGTGTGGTCCTATCCGAACGTACCTCTATGTGATCATGCCGCTCTCGATACCCGCCCTTATGACGGCTGTGATTTTACAGTTCATCTGGCGGTGGAACGACTTCTTTCAGCAACTGCTCTATCTCGCCGATATGCGCCTGTACACGGTCACCCTTGCGCTGCGGCAATTCGTAGATGCAATGGGACGTAGTCATTGGGGGCCGCTTTTTGCTATGTCGGTACTGTCGTTGCTTCCGATGTTCGTTGTCTTCATCTTCTTCCAGAAATACCTGATCGAAGGCATCGTAACCGGTGGCGTCAAAGGGTAGTGCGTGGAATTTCCTGACTGGTTTCGAGTTCGTGAGAGGTCAGCTTACGGCACGGAACGCCGCACACTCTCGTCGAACCCTCCGACATACTCCCGATATCGATTGTAAAGGTGACGCGCGCTCGGATACATGCTGTTCGGGCTCATGAAGTGCGAGAATTCGAAGGTTATGAGCTTCTCTATGGGGTACTGTTCGGTGATCGACAGCTTGTAGTGCATATTGTCCCAGTTAATCGGTAGAAAGTCGATCGGCATGCCGCGCTCGAAGCTCTCGATGTTCGACCATGGCGTAATGCCGTGCTTCCGTGCCAGTTCGCAATTCGCCTCCATGAATGCAGGGAGTTCGCTGAAGTGCATCTGTCCGTCCTGGAACGCCACAGTGTCCACGAACCCACTGATCTCACGAAAGATCGTGTCCCACTGGTCCCGATGCGCCTCGATCTCGACCGGATCGTCGAACTGCATGCGGCCGTGCACATACGGTGACATGAGCACCGGCAGGGGCAGCTCCTTCTTGAGGTGTGTGCCGAGTTCGCGATAAAGCTCTATCTGTGCGGGATCGTATCCGGAGAGCTCGTGCGAGAGGTACCAACCTGAGAACGCCTTCCGGTCGCCGTAGCGTTCAACCGCCTCCGTGCAGAACTCCTTGTTGATTTCGAGTTCGCGACGTGTATCGCCTTCGAGCCAGTGCTTGCCGTCATAGGTGCCGAAGTAGAAGTCCATGCCGCAACGTTCGGCTTCCCGAAGAAAGAGGTCAACGTAGTCCCGGTAGCACTCGCGGACGTTCGGGACATGACTACGGAGGGTACGCGAGGGGAAAGTGACGCGGTCCGCATAGCCGGCGCGAATGATGATCACGGTGTCGATCCCGATCGCTTTCATTGCATCGAAGTCTGCCGCCCATTCGGCCGGGCCCCAGTTATTGGAAGGGATATCGTGGGTGATTTCGTCGAGAAAGGTGCCTGTGATCTTCATTTATCGATACGATAGTAGAAGCAGGGCGTTTCACGGTCAATCACGAATGGGCGCGAACGGTCGACACGAGGTTTGACAAGTAGTGGATTCTGTCGCATCATGCCCAGTGTAACTGTTATAGCAGTTATAGACTATCGTTAGCGGGCACGCGAGATCGCCGAAGGGCGTGACCGCCGAGGTCGGGTTTCCGAGGTGTGCTTCGCTCAGACCGAATATGACTCTGTCGATTCGGAGCGGCTGCGTTCTCGGTGCCCGAGAGATCTCGAGGTGAGAAAACGCACCGATTTACGGCGGCCCGCGCAAGTCAGATAAGGTTAACGAGGGTAGGCGGTAATATGAGAGTAGGATTCATAGGATTGGGTGCCATGGGGTTGCCCATGGCCAGGAACGTAATAGCGAATGGTCATGAGCTGTACACGATGATCAATCGGCGGAAGGAACCGGCCGAAGAATTACACGAACTCGGCGCGCATGTGCTCGGCTCGCCGCGGGAGATCGCAGCCGAAAGTGACGCCATCATTACGATCGTGCCGGGTGACCGCGAGTTGCGCGATGTGGTGCTCGGCGACGAGGGAGTGGCCGCGGGTATCTCCAAAGGCAAGGCGCTTATCGAGATGACCTCATGCATGGGACTGACCATGCAGAGTGTGGCGTCCGAGCTGAGTAGTCTGGGTATAGAGATTGTCGACGCTCCGGTGAGCGGCGGAACCCCGAAGGCGGCAAGTGGTGAGCTCACGATCATAGCGGGTGCAGAGCCTGATGTGCTGGAGAAGCACCGTCCGCTTCTCGAGTGCATGGGCTCGGTCATCCATCACGTCGGCCCGGTCGGCGCAGGCAAAGTCGTCAAGATGGTAAACCAGCTGATGGCCGCCGTGCATCTTCTGACGATCGGAGAGGCATTCGCGCTCGGCAAGCAGTCCGGCGCCGATCCTGAAGCGATGCTGCGCGTGATCCGTGACTCGTCGGGGTATTCGAGGATGATGGATCTGCGCTTGCCGGGATTCATCCTCGACGGCTCATTCGAGCCGGGATTCAAGCTCGATCTCATGAAGAAGGACGTGAATCTCGCACTCGAGTCAGCGAAGGAGATGAACATCCCTCTCTTTCTCGGAGGGGTTGCCTCGCAGCTGTTCTCGGCGGCGAGCAACTCCGGGCACGGAGAGGACGACTTCTCTCGCGCGGCACAATATCTCGCAGGACTTTCGAGTTGCGATCTTGGATCGCAGAAATAGCATAATCGCGGGGTGTTCCCTGCTAAGGAAAGACAGCAATGACACACGTACTGAAACCGAAAGAGAGAGTTTCGAAGGAACTCGTCGAGAAGTTCAAGGAACTGCCGGCCGCGACCGTTTATGAGGCGGCCGGGCAGTTGGGGATGATCGATCCGGCGATCCGCCCGGTCTATCCGGAAGCGAAGGTCTGCGGGCCGGCGCTGACGGTGTTCTGCCATGTCGGTGACAACCTCATGATTCATAAGGCGGTTTCGATCGCTCAGCCCGGCGATGTGCTGGTGGTCTCGATTCGCAACGATACGCGCTCCGGTGCGTGGGGCGAGATCCTGACGACCGCGGCGGTGCAGCGCGGGGTGGCCGGGCTGGTCATCGACGGGGCGGTGCGAGACTCGGAGGCGACGCAGGAGCGCGGCTTTCCGGTTTTCTCGCGGGCTCTCGCTGTCGGCGCTACGGTCAAGAAGAGTCTCGGCCTGATCAACCACGAGATCTCCTTCGGCGACGAGGTCGTGCGTCCCGGCGATCTCATCGTCGGTGACCGCGACGGGCTGGTCGTCGTTCCGAAGGAACGAGCCGAGACGGTCTATCGTGCGTCGGTTGACCGCGAGGAGAAAGAGGCGAAGCTCATGGAGAAACTCACGGCGGGCTCGACGACGCTGGAGTTGCTTGGGCTTGAAAAGACGCTGTCCGAGCTCGGACTGGTCGAAGAGTGATCCGGGATCGGCGCAATGGCGGATAGAGTCAACGATCACGCGGTATTCGAGGCTGACGATCTGCGCTCATTCTCGATCGACTGCCTCGAGGCGATGGGAGTTCGCGAGGAGGATGCCGAGCAGGTAACCGACTGCCTTCTTTTTGCCGATCGCACCGGCCACGCCTCCCACGGGATCGTGCGCCTGCCGGTCTACGGCAGGAGGGTAATCGCCGGCGTCGTGTCGGCCGATGCGCGGCCGCGCGTCGAGAAGGAAACCGGGAGCATCGCCGTAGTCGACGCGCAGAACGCGCTCGGGCCGGTAGCCGGTGTCTATTCAATGCGCGAGGCGATGCGTATCGCCTCGAGTGCCGGCATCGCGATGGTGCTGACACGGAACTCGAACCATTACGGGTCGGCCGCATTCTACACGTCCATCGCCATGGAGGCGGGCTATATCGGGATAGCGGCTTCGAACGCGCCGCCGAATATGGCGCCGTTCGGTGGCAAGGACCGCTTTCTCGGTACCAATCCGCTATCGGTCGCGGTTCCGGCGGCAACGCAGCATCCGGTCGTATTCGATATGGCGTCGAGCGTCGTCGCGCGTGGTAACATCATCCTTGCTGCTCAGCGCGGTGACCCGATCCCCGAAGGTTGGGCGCTTGATCCCGACGGTAACCCGACAACCGACGCGGCTGCGGCGCTGCGCGGGCCGGTACTGCCGTTTGGAGGTGCGAAAGGGTCGGCCATCTCGCTGCTCATCGATATCTTCTCGGGAGTGCTCTCCGGAGCGGCGTACGGCCGGCATCTGTCCACGCTCGAGAATCTGAATGCCCGGCAGAATCTCGGCCATTTCTCTATCGCCATCGATCCGTCGGCGTTCGGTGAGCGGTCGTTCTTTCTCGAGCGGATGGACGATCTGATCACGCAGTTGAAGGAAACGCCGACGGCGCCCGGCTTCGAGGAGATTCTCGTTCCCGGCGAAATCGAGTCGCGGAACGCCTCGCGGATCGAAGCGAGTGGGGTTCCGGTCAGCGACGACGTGATCGCCCAGCTGCGAGAGCTGGCGGGGCAACTCGACGTCGACGCCGGCCTTTTCGCCGGCAGCGCAAAGGAGGAATAAAGGTGTTGAACAGCGACGATAGATTCACGTTTCCCGCGATCCGGACGGAGATCGCTTTTGGATATGGGATAATCGACGAGCTCCCCGAACGGGTTAAACAGCTCGGCGGGGCTCGCGCGCTCATCGTGACCGACGCCGGGGTGGCGAAGGCAGGTGTCGTTGATCGCGTGCGCAATGCGCTGAGCTCCGGCGGAGTCGCGGCGGAGGTTTTCGACGAGGTTCCACAGGATTCGGGCACCGCCGTCGCCGAGGCCGCCGCCCGGCGTTTTACCGAGGCGGACGCCGACGTAATCATCGGGCTCGGCGGTGGGAGCTCGCTCGACACCGCTAAGGCGGCGGCGGTAGCGGTTACGAATCCGGGGTCACTCGCCAGATTCGCCGGTCTGAACAAGATCGAGAACGAACCGGCTCCGCTCATCGCCGTCCCGACGACCTCGGGTACCGGCAGCGAGGTGAGCTACTGGGCGGCGATCACGAACGACGACGACGCGGTGAAGATCGGAATCGGCGGCGACTACGTCTTCCCGCG
>PUOG01000224.1 GCA_003552745.1 Spirochaetaceae bacterium | reverse complement strand
TGACCCACGCCTTAAAAGGGCGTTGCTCTACCACCTGAGCTAGCGGCCCGATTCCTTCTCATTGTAATCGAAAGCTCGCAGAACGTACCAAGGTAGCCGCCCGGTGTCAACGGTCAACGCCGGATATCGATTGAGAATCCGACGTTATAGACCGGTCGAAGCCCGGGCTCGCTCGAGAGCTCACGTCCGTACACAGCGCCGTTCACATCGACGGCGCCGAGCTTCAGACCAAACCCAGCCGACGGAAGCCCTTCGGAAAACGCCAGACGCAACCGCATGATCTCGAGAAGCCGGATTTCCGAACCAATCGCGAACTTCAGCAACGGATTTCGCGGGTTGTCGCGGGTAAGGAAGTCGAACGCGTCGAAGTAGGAGGCGTAAAGATCCACCTCATCGATGTAACGTTCGAGTCTTCCCAGACCGACGCTGTAGCGCGCACCGAGGTGAAACTCCGGTGACAACAGATAGGTCGTTCGGTCGGAAATCGGTCCCTCCGAATCGACGAACGCGGTAACCGACTCGTATTCGGTTTCGACTGCCGGAGCATAGAGGTTCTCGCCAACCAATCCGACCGCCACCCTATCGTCGTAGCTCCAGAGCAGCCCGAGATTGAGTCCGAAGCCGGAGCGCAACGCGAAAGGGGCATCGAGGACCATACCCGGGCTGATATCGTCGAAAACATCCGCGATTTCGATCAACGGAAACTCGTCGCCGCTCTCACCCTGGATAAACGCGGAGACGAGCAGACCGGCATCGAGGCTCATCGCCGACCCTTCGGGCATCGGCAGCGGGAACGCATAGCCTCCGCGGAAGACGAGTCGCTCACTCACCGCGTACCGAAGGGTACCGCTGCGCGGAGCGGTCAGTGAGGTTCCAAGCACGTTGTGTACGCTGTAGCCCACACCACCGCCGGTGTATCCGAATCCGATCGGTCCAGCCGTATCGCTGACAGCATGGATACGCCGCAGAAAATCGAGCGATTCATCGCTCTCGAGGACGTCTTCCGGATCGTCGGCTGCCGATATCAGAAGCGAAGCAAGCGAAAACACCGGGCCGGTGACATTCGCACCGAGTGTCGCGAACTGGGTAGTCGTGTCCTCCGCACGTAACCCGGCAGCGTTCGTCTGCACCACCGAAAGGTCACCGGTCAGCGCAGGATGTGCGCCTCCGAGCCCTTCGATCCGTGGATAACGCACGCGTGAGAGATCGCGCAACGGTGTCTGCGCAACCGCAAACATCGATGCGGAAAAAAAGAAGATAAATACCCCAACCGCCCAACGTTGTGTGCTACTGCGCATTAGCATCCCTGCTTTTCGACCCTTCCATGGATTACCGTTCTACCCGCGACGGTGCTACGACGTGTAGGAGTCTTCGAAATCGTTGAGGTACTGATACACCTCGTCGTCCTCGCGCTCATCGGCTTCGTAACCAGCCCTCGCACTCGCGAGCAGACCTTTCGCCAGCTCGGAATCATCGGAACCGTCGCCGAGGTCGATACTCTCGAACCCATCGTCCTTCGCCATGGCGAGAACGACTCCGGCGCCGGCGTACGCATAACGGTCCGGGCTGAAATCACCGTCGGGCGCCTCCGACATGAGCCTCGCGGTTTCGCGTGCAATATCGCCCGGATAGTCGGAAAGATCGACCGCATCCAGCGTGTCTCGCTCCGGATTACCGCTGAGATATCCGGCCACATCACTCGCGCCGAGCCCGAGGTCGACGAGCGTGTCGCGTTCCCGATCGCTCAGTTTTGAACCCTCGGTCTTGCCGTGCAATGCGCGAAACGCCTCTTCCATCTTTTCCGCGTTTCCCGACGCAATTGCCTCCTCGCTATACGCAAGGAGCTGCTCCACACTCATATTCTCGGGATCGCGGGACAAATTTGCAAATGCGCTCGTCGTGAAGAATGCCTCACACCCTGTGAGAAAGGCGAAAACGGCGACTACACCGACAGGGAGTACACGCCTCCCTCTGATACTCCACACCGAAGACACGATTCGTATACCGGATTGCATTCGTACGTCCCCCTTGCCGAACGACCTGACTGCAGGCTGTGGCGGCGTTCTCTGTTATAGAGTTTAGTACAATGAGCGGTCAAAACTCCAACCGGGCACCGAGCGACGCCCGTGGCGGGGTATCGCTGCCGAATCGGACACTCGAATCGACACGGATCGGTCCGAGACGAAGTCCGGTGCCCAATCCGTACCCATCGGCGCTTATACCGGCGCGCGCGACCAGAACACGACCGATATCGAGCTCGGCGCCGGCGCTGAAATGTTCGTAGATCGAACGTTCCCTGCTCAGGAAAAGGTGCGGATCATGAATATCCGCGGAGAGAGCGGGCCGAACGAAGCCTTCGCGTCTGCCCCACGCCACACCGAGCCGAGTACTCATGGGAGTGATATAGGTCGCATCGGTATCGAACAGTTCGCCGTCGCGATCGCCACCGCTCGGCAGCCGTCCGTCGGGTATGCTGCCCAGCACATCCGAGAGCGAATGCTCATGATAGGTGAACTCGGTATCGCCGATATCGTGTACCGCGAGGCCGAAGGAGAGATCTCCTCTGCGCGCCATAAGACCGGCGTCGATCGCGAGCCCGAACCCGTTGAGAACCGGTGTGTCGGCGAACGCTTCGTCGAACGGAGTGCCGGCGGCGAATGCATCGATAGCCGACCGGTCGTTCAGTTCACCACGAATGCGCATCGTGGGGCGAACCGCACCACCGGCGCTGAAATCGAAGTCTCCGACCGTAAACGGTATCGCGATACCGCCGACCAGTGAGGTCTCCGAGATAAGGTACCCGCTTGCGTAATCGGAATCTGGCGAGGTCCGCATGAAGACATCAACATCGCTCAGTATCCCGAGTCCGAGACCGCTACCGGTGAACGCCAGGTCGCCGCTGCCGGAGAACCCGAACCCGCCGCGGCTGAACTGGTCGGCATAGAGCTGGGCGAAATCGCGCGGCAACGGCAAGATCCCGCCGGCGAGAAGCTGCGAAACGCCGCGATCGAGCATCCTCGGATCGACCGCAAGCCCACCGGCGCCACCGGCGACGGTCAGCCGGAACGGACCGGCGAAATCGGCCGGATTGAGGCGGATGCCCCGCGTACCCCGCGGCATGGCCACCGATCCGCCACCGGTTGCCTCGAGGATCGGGTCGGTCGGCAGCACCGACGGCTCGCGAACATAGTTGTCCGAAGCGAAGGCGATCGAAGTGGAGATAATTGTGATGGAAAGCAAAAGCAGTAATCGTCGCACAGTAGGAGTATAATGCCCAAATCCAGGAATTACAATTTCGGCCGGCCGGCCGACTTAACGAATGCGCTCGACAGGACCGGCTGGGACGCAACGCCTCGGTAGCCGATGGCTCACGCGTCCGGGCGACGCGACATTCGGCACGTACCGTTGAGCAGCGCACCGCTTTGCATGATGATATCGGGGCTGTTCACGCTCCCGTTGAGCTGGGACGTTGAAAAAAGCTCGACCCGGCTCGCGGCGGTAACATCACCCTTCACTCGCCCCTGAATGCTCACCACTCCGGCGCGAATCGTGGCGTTCACTTGCGCGTCCTTGCCTACGTAAAGAGTCGACTCTGCGTCGATCGTTCCGCGAAACGCACCCTTCACGATAACCGGTTGGTCGAAGGTCATCTCACCTTCGAAATCTACATCGGCGCCGAGCACCGTACCGAGCTCGGATTCATCGACCGAGCGAATGCGCAAGTCTGACATAATCGTGCTCGATGCTATCGGCCGATCACCCGCGTGTCAATCGCGACAGGGATTCCCTGATCGGGAGCGACCTGCCCCTTGATCTCCAGATCGGAGAGCGCGTATTCGAAAAAGCTCTTCCATCCGCTGCACAACTCGCCGACCGGCGCCTCCAGATCCTCGATCGCGGCGAGCGGATCGGAAGCATTGCCGACTCGATGTCGCGGACATCCACCGCGGCAGTACACCCGGTACGCGCAATCGAGGCATTCCTCGGGCACGGTGCGCTTCATAGCACCGAAGCGGCGAAAGTACGGGCTCTCCCACATCGTTTCGAAAGCATCAGCTGCGACGTTACCGAGGCGGTATTCGGGCTTCGCGAAGAAATCACACGGGAAGACGTCCCCGTTGTGCTCGACAACCATACGCTGGCGGCACGTAGCGGCGAGAGCACACAGCTGCGCCGGTACACCGGCGGCGACCCGCATAATCGCGTCGAACTGCGCCACGCGTGCCGGCTCTCTATCGGAGCACCATTCATCGTAGAGGTCGCACAGAAATCTGCCCCACGAATCGCCGTCCACCGCCGATGAAGCGAGAGAACCGTCGGCGGCGTACTCCACGCACGGGGTATACTCGTGCTGCCGAAAACCGGCGCCCTTGAGGTAGTGGTAGATGCGTCTGGCATGGTGCGCGGTTTCGGCGGTGATGACGGTCAGGGCCACCGGCTCCACGCCGTGTCGACGCAGGGTCTCTACTCCATTCATAACCGCCGCGTGAGAGCCACGACCCGACTCGTACGGCCGCTGCCGGTCGTGGAGATCGGGCGGACCGTCTATGCTCACCCCGACCTGAAAGTGGTGTTTCGCGAACAGGGCGGCCAACTCGCCACCGATGAGCGTCGCGTTCGTCTGAATCCGATTGGTGATCTTCGCCCCGCGCCGCGCGTAGCGCTTCTGCAACTCGACCGCCGTTCGGAAGAACTCCGGACCGGCGAGAGTCGGCTCGCCACCGTCCCACTCGAAGTCGTATTCCGGCTGCTCACTCGAAAGATAGCCGGAGATCGCCGTTTCAAGAATCGACTCGGTCATGCGGTGCGCCCGAGCAGGACCGCCGTACTGTTCGGCGACGTCGAGATAATGGCAGTAATTGCACCGGAGATTACAGTCGGCTCCGGCCGGTTTCATCACCACGGAGAATGGCCGTGTCATGGTTACAATGGTTGCCCGGTCCAAGCGGCGAAATCAAGTACTCAAGCCGCCGTGCGGAAAGAAATTCTCATTAGATCTATTATTCGTCGAGTGCCGAGAGCACCTGTTCGACCGCTTGCTCGAATGCACGGCGAGCTCCGGGTGCGTGAGGATTCAGGCGCCACAGATCGACGAAGAGCTCGTACGGGTCGTTGCACGTCTGCTCCACGAGCTCGCGCAGGCGGCGGTACCCTTTCGTCGCGATTGCGCTCTCCGGCAGATCGATCGTATCGAGAATGCGGCCAACGAGATGTGTAATCCCCTGCGTGCGCGCCGCTTCGCGATCGTGTTCATCGGCGCTCATGCGACGCACCGAGAGTCCCATCTCGCTGAAATAGCTCGCCCACTGCTCGACGATCTGCCCACTGTCCCGGCCGGGAGAAAGCACGATAGGCAGCAGGTGTTCGGGATCGTCGACGGAGTCCGGCCCGAACATCGGGTGCGTGCCCATGACCGGATTACCGCCGGGGAGTGAGCGGTGCATACACTCGAGGGGATAGAGCTTAACCGAGCACGTATCTGCTACCACCGTCCGTGGTGAAAGTATTCCGGCAAGCCGCGTGCATACCGCCTCGATCGCACGAATAGCCACGCACAGGAAGATGACGTCACAATCGGCGAGCGCCGCCTCATCCACCGCATCTACGTCGGTCGGGACCTCGCGCGGGGAGCGATTGTACGCCACCACATCGAATTTTCGCGCGAGCATACCCGCCCATAGCTTCCCGAAGCGACCGAGTCCGTATACACCGACGCGCATGGATGGCAGAATAGCTGTGCTGAGCCGCCGCTGCAAGGCGGCGTACCGGTACGCGACCGGTTACACAATCCAGTAGTAACGGAGAGACGATCTGATGAGTTTTGTCGAACGTATCCACAATCGCGCGCGTGTGCGCAAGGGACGACTCGTACTGCCCGAAGGAACCGAATCGAGAACGCTCGAGGCGGCACGAAGGCTCCTCGACGAGAAGCTCGCAGGCGAAGTCACGCTTCTCGGCGAGCCGGATGCCGTCGCGGACGCGGCGAGCGACGGCGGTGTAGAGCTCAACGGGATTCGGATCGAGAAGCCGGGCGATCGGAATCTCGAAGATTACGTCGCCGAGCTCGTTGAGCTACGAAAACACAAAGGGATGACCGAAGAAAAGGCGCACGAGGCGATCGTGAACCCGCTTGCCTGGGGTGCAATGATGCTCCGCAAAAGCGATGCGGACGGTATGGTCGCAGGCGCGGAGAGCTCGACCGCGGATGTGCTTCGCCAGGCGTTCACGATCATAAAGACACGCGCAGGGGTGAATTCGGCGAGCAGCTGCTTTGTCATGCAGATGCAGGATGAGGCGTGGGGCGCCGACGGGTCGCTTATATTCGCCGATTGCGCAACCATCCCTGACCCCGATGCCGAGCAACTCGCCGAGATCGCGATTGCCGCCGCCGATTCGTGTCGGAGCTTTCTCGAGACCGAGCCGGTGGTCGCGCTGCTGAGCTTCTCGACCCGTGGGTCGGCCGAGCACCCGAGCGTGGACAAGGTCCGGGAGGCGCTCGCGATCGTACGCGAACGTGCTCCGAATCTCGCGGTCGACGGGGAGCTGCAAGCCGACGCCGCGCTCGTCGAAAGTGTCGGTACACGCAAGGCGCCCGACTCACCGGTCGCCGGACACGCGAATGTGCTCGTCTTCCCCGACCTGAACTCGGGCAATATCGGCTACAAGCTCGTTCAGCGCCTCGCGGGAGCGGAGGCGTTCGGACCGTTCCTGCAAGGCTTCGCCTATCCGGTGAGCGATCTGAGCCGCGGCTGCTCGGTCGACGATATCGTTAATACTGCGGCCGCTACGCTCTGCCAGAGCGAGTAACGCGAATCGAAGCGAGGTATTCCGATGGATGTAATACTGGTCGGATACGGTCGCATGGGGCACGAAATCGAACAGGTGCTCGTCGAACGAGGTCACCGCTGCGTTGCCCGGATCGATCCGAAGGCGAGTGGTGCCGATGCACGATCGCTCGAGGAGGCATCGGCCGCCGCCGATTGTGCGATCGAGTTCGCCAATGGCGAGGGAGTCGTTGACAATGCACGGTGGTATGCGGCGCACGCCGTTCCCGCGGTGGTCGGCACGACCGGCTGGGAGGCCGAGCGCGATACGGTTCGCGAAATAGTCGAAAGCGCGCGAACCGGCTACCTGTGGGGAGCGAATTTCTCGGTCGGGGCGAATCTCTTCTTCGCGCTGGTTGAGGCGGCGGGAGTGCTCCTCGATCGCTTCGAGGACTACGACGCGATGATGTTCGAGACCCACCATCGTCACAAGAAGGACAGCCCGAGCGGGACCGCGCTCGAAGCTGCACGCAGACTTCTCCGAGTACACGGTCGCAAGAGTGACATCGTGACCGAGGCGCTGCAACGGCCGATCGAACCGCACGAGCTGCACGTCGCCTCCATGCGCGGCGGATCGGTGCCCGGAGTTCACGAGCTGACCTTTGACTCTCCGTTCGATTCGATTACCATACGGCACAGTGCCCGCACTCGTGCGGGATTCGCTCTCGGCTCGGTGCTGGCGGCCGAATGGCTCGCAGGGCGCAGCGGCTTTTTCTCAGTCGACGACTTCTTCGCCGACCGTCTGCAAGGATAGGATAAGGAGAGGTACAATGTTCAGAGGTGTTTATACGGCGCTCGTGACCCCATTCGCGTCCGACGGAGCGGTGGACGAGCCGCGGTTACGCGATCTCGTAGATGCCCAGATCGCCGGCGGCGTCGACGGACTCGTGCCGGTCGGAACTACCGGTGAAAGCCCGACGGTAACTCACGAAGAGAATATCCGGATTGTTGAAATCGTCGTCAAACAGGCGGGCAACCGGGTGCCGGTGATCGCAGGCACCGGTTCGAACAGCACCGCCGAGGCGGTCGATATGACCGTCCGCGCGAAGGATGTCGGGGCGACGGCAACACTTCAGGTCACACCCTACTACAACAAGCCGAGCCAGGAAGGGCTCTATCGCCACTTCAGCACGATCGCCGACCGCGGCGGGCTACCGGTAATCGTGTACAACATCCCCGGCCGTACCGCGCGAAACGTGGAGAACGAAACGATGATCCGCCTTTCCGGACACGACAACATCGTCGGCGTCAAAGAGGCGAGTGCGAGCATGGCTCAGGTGATGGAGCTCGTGCACAGTCGCCCGGAAGGGTTCTGCATCCTCTCCGGCGACGATAACCTGACCCTTCCGATCGTGATGCTCGGCGGTGACGGGGTGATATCGGTCGCGAGCAATG
>PUOG01000157.1 GCA_003552745.1 Spirochaetaceae bacterium | reverse complement strand
GCTCGCGCACTATACACCAGCCTCCGATCGGACTCGAACCGATGACCCCCACCTTACCATGGTGGTGCTCTACCGACTGAGCTACAGAGGCGTACAGAGTGTTCGCGGACAATAGCAAAACCCGAGCCAATATGTCAAGCGACGAATCGTGGAATTCCATGCCGGCCGGAGAAGTCGATCGCACCGACTATACCACTCTCTATTACGGAGTTCCCTCTTTTCGCATACCATACTACCCGTCGTCCGAAGATAATCTCAAGGGGTTACTTCGCAAAGCCATTTTTTTCGTACGGCTCCTTCGCGACGGCACTTCGCCTCTGTGCATGGAATCGAATCCGTGTTCACAAGACGAATCGCCCGTCGCGCATAAGCTCGATCCGGTCTCCGGCGCCGCAGTCAGCGGTAACCGAAATGTCGCCGCTCCCTATCATGAAATCGGTGTGAAGATTCGCTCGATTCCCACCGAGCTCCAAGTACTCTTCGCTGGTCAACGATTCCCCACCGTCGACACATGAGGGGTAGCTGGAACCAAGCGCCATGTGGCAGGCGGCATTTTCGTCGTAGAGTACGTTGTAGAACACCGTGTTTGACTCGAAGACCGGACTCGTTGAATCGACCAGTGCGATCTCCCCGAGTCTCCGTGCATTTTCATCTATCTCGAAGAACTGCTCGAGCGCCTGAACTCCCCGCTCCGCTCCGAAATCGACAACCTGACCTTCGCTGAACTCAAACCATGCCCCTTCGACCATGCGACCGAGAACGAGCACCGGACGGGTGACCGATGCTCTCCCCTCCACTGCGAGGCGATGAGGAGTGGTAAACACCTCTTCGGTCGGAATATTCGGCACGAACGAACGACCGTCCGGTTTCTCCGAACCTCCGCCGATCCACACACTCTGTGAAAGCAGACCGACCGACAGATCGGTAGCGTCGGATTGAAAGTGCAGTCGCGAAATTGCGAGATCGGTCAGTCGGCGCGCACGCGCCTTGAGACGTTCGGCGTGTTCGAACCAAGCCTTGTCTGGTTCATCCCGATCGAGGCGGAGAATCGGTGTCATCAGCCGCCATAGTCTGTCGACCGCCGAGGCATCTGCCGGTCCCCCGAGCACTTTCGCCGCCCACTTCGCCGTCGGAGCCGCAGCAACGAGCCACGCGAATCGGTTCGTTTGCATCGCATCACGAAACTCGCGCAGCGACTCCGCGTGCGCCTTCCCGACTCGCCCGTTTCGCACCGGGTCGAGTGCTTCGTGAATATCCGGGTCTTCCGGGCCAACAAGCGCGATCACCGCCCACTCTTCCTCTACGAAACAGCGGTATGTTTCGGGAAGAAAGGTCGGAATATGGTCGAGGGTGTCCTCGTCGGCGCTGGTGACTCGGACCTTGTGCAGCCCGGGGTGCTCGGCGAGCACGTGTACGTAACGGGCGCCGCGGCGATATGCCGCCTCGGCAATCTCGTTGCACAGCGGCCAGTGAACCGGCTCTGTGCGAATCGCGAGATTCTGTCCCGGCCGAAGATCGACCGCTGAAAGCATGAGATCAATGTATCGATGCCGCAGTGTTTCGATTGTCACTGTGTTGGCTCCTGATCCGCCCGGTCGAACCTTGCTGTCTCCCGGCGATCCCGTGCATAGTAGCCCCGGTGACCGAAGCCACGCAAGAAAACGAGGCGATTGCTGAAGCGTGCCCGCTCTGTGGTGGGGATGTGAAGCAGCGTTGGCACGAACGGATGCAACGTCGCTACCGATGGTGTCTCACATGCGATCTCGTTTCGGTCCATCCGGGAGACATTGTCAGCCGGGAATCGGAGGCCGCTCGGTACCTCGAACACGACAACGGTTTCCACCAGCCCGGCTATGTGCAAATGCTCAGCCGGCTTCTCGATCGCGCCGTTACGCCACGAATACCATCCGGGGGCAAGGTGCTCGACTACGGTTGCGGTTACGCACCGGTTCTCGCCGAGCTCGCGCGGCGGCGCGGTTACTACGCTGCGGCCTGGGACCCGTATTTCCTCGACAGTTCCGATGCACTTGCCCGGCGCTACGACGCGGTAGTCGCCTGTGAAGTCGTAGAACACGTCTCAAATCCGGCTGCGCTCTTCGAGCATGTCACATCGCTGCTCAAACCGGACGGGCTCCTCGTCGTTCGAAGCTCTCTGCATCCGGCCGGATGGGATACGTTTCTCGGATTCTGGTACACGTGGGATCGCACACACGTGAGCTTCTATTCGGACCGAACCGTTCGCTTCTGCGCGAATCGCTTCGGGTTCACCGTCGAGGAGCTCCAGAACCCCGTGTGGCTCCTGCGCCTCAGCGCATCGCGAAGCGATGCGTGAAACGGCCGAAAGGCCGGAGGCGCATCGCGCCAACTCAGAAGCGGTATCGAATCCCGATTCCACTCCAGAGCTCGAAGACAGTTTCGTCTATCAGGCGCAGACCGGGAGCGACCTCGAGGAAGAAATCAAGCGGCAACTCTGACGGCAGGAAGCTTATTCCGACTGGAACCCGGGCTCCGATTCGGACACCCCCGTCTTGCGGCGGTCCGTCGGCACGCAGTTGCAGATTTCCCCCGATGCCGACATAGAGAGGCAGGCGGTCTGGTGCCGTATCAAACACGTCGAAGAAGTGCTGCAGATAGTTCATGTGGAAATGAAGCCGGGCACCACCTATCCCCCATGCGACCGCTGCGTCAACAGCACTTGCCGAACCGAGCCAGAGCTTGGCACTGATGCCGGTCGGCTCCCCGAACACCGCTCCGAGACTGAAACTCTCTGCATCTTCTATGATGTTCTGTGCGCCTGCTCCGCCGGCGATAGTCAGCGCCAGGATAAGCGCGATCGCGACCACACGCTGTTTTCTCATATCAATCATCCCCTTCGTCGGTCGATTCCGATTCTTCACCGTACCTGAAACGGTCCGAGGTCATGTCGCCGGGTACGGCCGACAACCTTTCGACGATTTCCTCCAACACGGTCGGCGCCTTCTCCGTAGGGACCTGGCATGTACCGCTGTCCGCATATCCTCCGCCGTCGAACTGGAGGAGAAGCGCTCCTACGTTCACCGAACTCGTCCGGTTGAATATGCTTTTCGATACCGTCAATTGCAAGTGTTGCCGCTCGAACCCCCAGGTTATCTGAACGGCAACGTCTGCATCCGGAAAGAGGGCGAACTTAACGAACCGATTGCCTGCATACAGCTCATCCTCGTCCGTGAAATCCACGACGAGAACATTCTGATATCGACGCGAACAGCGCCGTACCTGCTCCTGAAATGCCATCTCGTGAGATCGGTAGAGCGTCACCCGCTCCGCGACATCGGGCAACTCGAGGATTTCATCGATCGAAAGCTCGGTACAGTATTCGATCAGATCGAGCATGAGCTGCTGGTTCGAAACGCGGAAACTTCCCCAACGTCCCAGACCGGTGCGTGCATCGATGACGAAATAGAGGAGGGCCCATCCGGTAGGACTCAGCACCTCATCCCAGCTGAAGCGTCCCCCACACGCCCGATCAACGGCCTCCATGAGGTCTTTGCGGATGCCGGGAAACGCGTCCGGCCCTCCGAAGTAGTTGTAGATGACTCGCGCCGTACTGGGAGAAGTCGGATCGACTACATATCCGGCCGCATCACCGTTTCGCAGCCGCTCCGAGAGGCGATGGTCGAAGACCACGGCAATCGAGTCCACATACGGCACACCTGCGCCGATATCGCGCTCACCGAGCTCGATAAGACCGTCTGCCACGTCGCGGGGGTGGACAAACTTCACCTCCTCGATAAGATCGCGGGCGCGAAGCAGAGCGGCGCTTACCACTCCATCGAAATCACTTTGCGTGACCAGGCGATACGGCCCATTATCAAGCCTCAGATCGTATCCCACCGATGCCATGCTAACCCGGCAATGAACGAGCCGACAAGCAGCGTTCGCTCTGGCGTTCGAACGGTTCCCCGGGTATCATTGACAATCCATGTCACCGACAGAAGAACGCGTTATGTTTACCGCCCTGGCGTGCGACGTCGGCGGCACGAATACAACGTTTGCCCTCATAAGCGGGCATCCCCACGAATTCCGGATCGTCGCGAGGCACCGATGTGCCACGCAAAGAATCACCTCGTTCGACGAGGGACTCTCCGAGGCAATGGAATCGATGGTCGCGCATACCGGAGATCATCCTATAACACGCGCATGTGTGAGCGCCGCCGGACCGGTGCACGGTGAGTCGGTACAGCTGACCAACGCTTCGTGGGACCTCCACGCAGGAGAAATCCGTGACCGTATCGGCGCGCCCGTGAACCTCATAAACGATCTTGAGGCGGTCTGCTACGCGGTTCCACTTCTCGAAAGTGACAATCCCGAACAGTGCGAGCGACTCTACCACCCCGACGGGACCGATCCTATTCCCCACGGAAGCGTACGGGCGGTCGTTGCGGCGGGCACCGGGCTGGGAGTCGGCTTTCTCTCCGGTGATGGCTTCGACCTGCGGGTCTTCCCCTCGGAGGGAGGCCACGCCGATCTCGCGGAGCTCGACGGCGAAACGCAGCGCTTTCGCGACTATCTGCGGTCGACCCGCGGGAGCGACACGCTCGAGGCGGAGATGTTCGTAAGCGGCCAGGGAATCGCGAACGCGGCATGCTTCGTCGAGACCGAGGGGGGCTTCTCCTCCGGGCGGATCGGCGAATCGGTACGATCTGCATCATTGGAGGAAAAGCCGCCGATCGTATCGCGACATGCCGCCGACGATCCCGACTGTCGGCGTGCGATGCGCCTGTTCGTGCGCATGTATGGGAAATTCGCGGCCGGCACCGCGCTCACCTTTCTCCCGTACGCCGGCCTCTACCTCGGCGGGGGGATTGCCGCGAAGAATCTGCAGCACTTCGTCGGCGACGATACCTTTATGCGAGCCTTCAGAACACACTATAACGAGTCGATGCAGAGGCCGCTTGCCAGGATACCGGTTCGTGTGATTCGAGACTACGACGTCTCGCTTTTCGGCTGCGCTCACTGTGCATACATTCAGGCGGGGAGATCGCGATGAAGGAAGATCGAATTTCACAAGCGTTGCAGAACGATATGGTCTCGCGCGGTATCGATGTAGAACTCAGCCTCTCGATTCTCGAGCGCTACAACAGGGGCGAGTTCGATCATCAGCGAGCGGTGGAAGTCGAGCGGCTGCCTGAAGTCGACGGATCGTCGGTTATCGACGCGACCGGTGCTCTTTCGATGCGCTTGTCGAGAGCTGCGGCGCGCGAACGGTTTGAAGATATCGGTATCGACGGCACACCGGAAGAGTTCGGAGAGATCGATGGGAATGATGTCCGCTTCGACCACGACGCGCTCGCGCGAATCGGCGTAAACCTTGTCCCATGCACCGCGTACGGTGTGCTGAACGGCGGTTCGGCGACGAGTTACGCCGACGAAAAGAAGAACCGCGCCCTCGATTCGTCGCTCTTCGCGGTGCTCGAGGATCGTTTTCGGCCGCTCGCCGAGCGGGTTCGCGGCATGGCGAAGGGGCTTACGCCCGCCTACGTCACCGACACAGGCGACGGACCGTCATTTCTCGAGCTGAAGATGCGGAGTGTTTTACTGCTCGCACTGGAATATCAGGCGGAGACAGGGCGACAACTTCCCGACACGTTTCGTCCGATGTTTCAGATGACGAGCGTGAACAACGACGAGGAGATCGGGGATGCGTACGAGGGCTATCGCGAGAGCGCGATTCTCGCCGATCTGATCGAGACGACGGGCATCGACATTACCGATGTGCGAACCGGCGTGCAGCCGATGATCAGCGCTTACACGCACAGCGAAGAGGGACGGCCGAAAAGTGTGTTCGACCGGGCATACGGCGAGCAGGGACGAACGTTACCGCTGCCCGGCGGCCACGGGCAGAGTTTCCACATTCTCGCCGATGTCTACCGGGAGCTCCTCCGTGACGGATTTCGCTTCGCGTACCTCGGGAATGTCGATAACATCGGGTTCACTATCGAACCGGCAACACTCGCACGATTCGCTTTGAGCCGGCGTCCGGCGGCATTCGAGTTTTCCTTCCGCACGCCGGTCGATGTAAAGGGAGGGATTCTCGTGCAGGACCGAAGCGGTGTGCTCACCTGCGGCGATATCGGACCGGCGGTTTCAAAGGAGGAGGTATTCCGCGCCGAGGCGGCCGGTACATCGGTGCTGTTCAACTGCGCAACAGGCCTTTTCGACCTGCAACGGCTTGTTGCCGATCTCGATCGGATTAACCGCGATCTTCCGGTTCGCTTCAGCGATCAGGACAAGGATGCCGGCCGCTACTCGCAGGCCGAACAAGTCACCTGGGAAGTAATCGGCATGCTCGAGCGGCCGTTGATCTTCGGCGTCGACAAGTATCGCCGCTTCCTCGCAGCGAAACTACTTTCGGAGACGTTAATGACCAGCGGTGTCGCGCTCGATTCGCCCGGCTATCCGAGCGATCCGGATCCGTCTAAAGACCTGCGGGGAACGGCGGAACGACTCCATCGTGGACTCATCGAAGCGCTCGAAGGCGAATACGGCTTCCGAATTCGGGGAGATCGCTTCGAACCAATCCCCGCCGCTGAGCTGACTTACGGTCACGATTCCTCTTCGAACTCGCGGTAGAGTAGACTCTGCTGGATGTCGGTGTTGTTCTGATACTTGCCGCGCTCGTAACGCTCGTAGGCACCTTCGATCGTATGGTAGAAGATCTGGCAGATCTCGACGCCCGGGTATATCCGAATCGGCTGGACGCAGAAGATCTCGAGCGTCCAGAATCCCCGGAAGCCGATGTCGCCGAATCCAGCCGTAATATGAACGAAAAGACCGAGTCGGCCGATACTCGAACGGCCCTCGAGCATCGGTACAAAATGGTCGGTCGCCGTATACTCGAGCGTTCGTCCGAGATATAGGCGGTTCGGGGTGAGTTCGAGGCCCTCCGACGGGATCCGGATCTTGTGGGATCGGTTGTTCCGGCGCATGTCGAGTGGAGTGTCGTCGTAGACGAGAAGCTCGTCGTGAAGCCGCAGGTTGTAACTGTTCGGATTCAGCTGCGAACGCTCGAATGGATCGATGACGATATTCGTTCCGAGATTTTTCTCGATTTCCAGGCCGGATAGAATCATTGGTCGGAGCCTCTGTTCATCGTTATCGACACGCCGGCACTGCCACACCGATCGAGAATCCCGGGCTTTCGGATCGCTACGGTAATACCGGTTACGCCGGGAAAATCGTGCAGGACCGCCCGGCACACGATCGTCGCCAGCCGCTCGATAAGGCGAAACCTCGCCGTAAACGCCGCCGTGCGCACCGTTGACGCAAGCCGGGAATAGTTCACGGCATCTTCAATGTGGTCGCTTTTTATCGCTTTGGAAGCTTCATAGTGAGCTACGACATCCGCGACCAGCTCCTGCGGTCGGCGGCGCTCATGATCGGGCACCCCGACACAGCAGGTCAGGCGCAGGTCGCGGAGTTCTATTGTCGCTCGCACAATCAGCTACGCTTCTCCACGCCGAGGGAATCCAGATGCGCCGTGAAGTGTCGCGAGATATTGGTGAAATACGCGTCTTCGTTCACGTGCAGTGTCTCACGGATACGTGAGGCGAGCTCCGCATCGCTGAGGATGCCCCCATACGAGATATGAAGTAGCTGACGCCAGTGTGGATTCGAGAACAGATCGAGAAGCTGCCGGTCGCGTAGCGAATCGAGATCCGGCACCTGGTTGATATCCGCGGTGATCTCGTACTTCGCCTGCATCTCCGGAAAGACATCCATCGCCTTCCGGTGGATCTCACGGTACAGATCGGGCGCGGTGTCCGCCACCGTCTGCATCGCAACGAGCCAGCTCGTCCCGGAGGTCTTCAGGTGAAACCGCCCGCCGCTTCGGCGACCGATCGCCGGGTAGATCGCGAACTTGTCGCTGCCGGAATGGACGCTGACTTTGTGTCCTCCGAGCGCCTCGGCGACCGCCACATGATCCGAGAACTCACGATCGAAGGCGCGGACATCGCCGTCGTAGTCGACACCTTTGTGCATGGCGCCCGGAAAGCGCAGAGCTATCGAATAGAGGTTCACACCACGGGTACGGAATTCGTTCGCTATGAAGTAATGATCAACGAGCGAGGAAACCACCGGTATCTCATCGACGGTAAACTCGACCGCGGCATCGCCGCGTTGTTTGCGCAATCGCTCCCACGCCTTCTGAGCGAAGTCCATTCCGGCGAGGAACTTGATCGCTGCTCGCTCAGCATCGCCCGGACGGAAACGGACGCTGACACTTCCGAGGTTGAAGCTCCGACCCGAATACGTTCGACGGATCCGCTGCTGCTCCTTCCGCGACAGCTTTCGGAAAGCCTCCTGCAGGGAGCGATTGTCCATCTTGGCGGCATCGGTCGGAAGGAAATCGGAAATATCGATAGTCAGCAGAGATGGAGATGATTTCACGACATTTCTGACTTCCGACATCGAGCGAAGGTGGTCGCCGTCGGCACCAAAACCGGCGGTGTAACCCTCCTGGAAAACTGCGAAGACCGCGTCAGCGGTAACCTGATCGAATGTCCGTCCCAGCGCTTCGAGCTCGCGAGTGCTCTGCTGCGCCACTACCGGAAAGAGATTGTACTTTTTTGCTACTCGGAGATGTGCCGGCGACGTGTAGCCCAGCCGATCTCCAAAACCGATACTGGTTGCCGCACCGTTTCCGGTTGCAGGCACAAGAAACGGAAAGAGCTCCTGCAGCCGCGCCGCATTAGCCGGATTCATCTCGATTTCTTGCGCGTACATACCCTCCATTCGCGACGCTTTTCCCTTGAACGGAGAGCGAAAGTCCTTCGGCGAAACAGCAAGCAAACGTCTCTGGGCGCGATCTCGTCCCATGACATACAAGACGTTCTCGTGCCGGCGGCACGACGCCCGATATACGGCCGCCTGATTCGTCGAATAGACCGGATCTCGATAGTTGGCTGCGTCATCGAGCTGTTCCTGTGTCTGTGACAATAGCCTGTTCCGCGCTATTACGCGTGCAATGTCTCTCATCATCCTATACCTCTATTTGGAAATACTCCTTGGCGTTGCCCCAACAGATCTCGCGAACCATGGCACCGGTCAGATGCTCATCGTTCGGGACCTGCCCCGATTCTACCCAATTTCCGATCATGTTGCACAGAATTCGTCGAAAATAATCGTGTCGAGGAAAACTCAGAAAACTTCGCGAGTCGGTCAGCATACCGACGAAGCGCCGGAGAAGCCCCATATTCGCCAGCGCCGTCATCTGCCGCTCCATTCCGTCGATCTGGTCGTTGTGCCACCAGCCGGAACCGAACTGCAGTTTTCCGGGAACCGACCCGTCCTGGAAACTACCGATCATCGTTGCCATGACCTCGTTGTACATCGGATTATTCGTGTGCAGGATCGTTTTCGGCAAAGCCTCGTCGCGATCCAACGCATCGAGAAACGCGGCGAGATCGGCGGCGAGCGGCTCGTCGGCCATGCTATCGAAGCCGGTATCGGCTCCGAGCTTGCGATACATCCTCGTGTTGTTGTTTCGCAGTGCTCCCAGGTGGTACTGGCTTACCCACCCTCGTCGCGCATATCCGTGGTTCAGCTCAAGCAGAAGCATGGTCGAGAACTCTCGGCCCTGCTCGGCGGAGACGCCGTTACCACCGCGCAACCGCTCAAAATGCCGTGCTGCCTCCTCGCGAGTGCAAAACGACGCGAAGGCCGATCGCAGACCGTGATCGGAGGCGCGACCGCCGACTGCGTGGAAATCGTCCATTCGCTTCTCAAGCGCCTCGAGCAGATCGTCGTAACCGGCGATATCACGATCGGCCGTCTCGGCGAGTCGGTCGACATAGCGATTCCAGCCCTCTACGTCGTCGGTGGCGAAGAGCTTGTCGGGCCGAAAGGTCGGCACCACCCGTGTTTCGATACTCGAATCGTCGGCGATCGCGCTATGCCACGTAAGCGGGTCGGCCGGATCGTCGGTCGTACCGACCACCCGTACATCGAACATTCGCAAGAGCCCACGAGCCGAAAGCTCCGGTGTCGCGAGCAGCTCGTTCGCCCGATTCCAAACGCTTTCAGCGGTCTCACCGTTGAGCACCGTATCGATGCCGAACGGTTTACGTAACTCCATATGGGTCCAGTGATAAAGCGGATTACCGATGCAGTACGGAACCGTCTCCGCCCATGCCTGGAACTTCTCGCGATCGGAGGCCGAGCCGGTGATCTTCTCCTCGGCAACGCCGTTCGTGCGCATCGCCCGCCACTTGTAATGGTCGCCGCCGAGCCAGATTTCGGAAATGTTCGAAAACGTGGCATTCTCGGCGATCGCCTTCGGCGAAAGATGGCAGTGAAAATCGAATATCGGTTGGCGCTCGGCGTGATCGAAATAGAGCTTCTTCGCCGTTTCGGTATCGAGCAGGAAATCGTGTCCCAAAAACATCTTCATGTCGTGTCTCCCGCAGAGTATGTATCGAAAATCCGGTGACCGCAATCAACGAATTCACTCATTGGAACTACGCTAAACATTGTCGGTCAGGTAACCGCCGTCAACCGGAATCGTCACGCCGGTAACAAAGCCGCTCGCTCTCTCCGAGGCAAGGTACACCGTAACTCCCTCGATATCAGCGAAGTCGCCGAATCTTCCCGCCGGCGTCTTACCGATTATCTGCTTCCCACGCTCGGTGAGCTCACCGGTCTCGTCGTTGGCGATTAACAGTCGTCGGTTCTGATGCCCGACGAAAAACCCGGGGGCGATACCGTTCACACGGATCCCGTGCGGTGCGAGCTCTCGCGCAGAGCCCACGGTGAGGTTCAACACAGCCGATTTCGCCGCATCGTAGGCCCAGACCCCGCTCAGCGGATTGTAGCTGCTCATGGAGCTTATGTTGATGATGCTCGCACGCTTCTTTTCCTGAATCCACTTCGCTGCGAAGATCTTCGTCGGTATCACGAGACCGCCGAGGAGGTTCATATCCAGAACACGGCGGAATTGATCGACATCGATGTCGATGAAGTCACTCTTGCCCAGATTACCGCCCACACCGTTGACAAGAAGATTCGGCATGGAGGCATGCAGGCACGTTTCCTCGAATGCCGCCGACACCGCGTCTTCGTCACCCGTATCAACGGTAATACCGTGAACTCGCTCGCCGGCGCCACTGGCATTACGAATGCTTTCCACCGCCTCGGCGACCGGATGGCTGGTGCCGCGTCCCCAGATGGTCACCTCCGCGCCGGCTTTGGCCAACGCGATCGACATCGCGCTCGGAAGAACTCCGGCACCACCGGTGACCACGGCGGAGACCCCACTCAGCGAGAATAACTCATCAATATAGCTCATAAACCTATGCTCCTTATACAAATATTGTTTCGATTCCCAGTAGCTCGCAAAACTCGCGCGCCTTCTTACCGTCATTGGTAATCAGCAGATCGATGTCGCCTGCTCGCGCGAACACTGCGAACGCCTCGGCACCGAGCTTGCGGGAATCGGCGAGTACGACGCGACGCCTCGCCGATTGCACGACCGCACGCTTCACATCCGCCTCGATGGCGTTCTCCGAGCTGAACACCCCGTCGTGCGATATCCCGGTCGCCCCGAGGAAGGCGATGTCGACGCGGACGCTCGCGATCGTGCGTACCGCCGACGGTCCGATAAAACTGCCGGCATCGCGGCGCAGATTCCCCCCGGCCGCGTGCAAGGCGATATCGGGTGCCGCGGCAAGCCCGACTATAGCATCGAGGCTGTTCGTCACCACGTGCAGCGGAAGCGCGATCAGGTGAGAGACCAGCCGCGCACACGTGCTGCCCGCATCGACGTACACCGCGTCATCCGGTTTCACCAGCGCCGCCGCCCGTCCGGCAATCGCCTCTTTCTCGGCCAGATGCTCTTCGCGACGACTCGGTAGCGGACGGACCGCCGCATAGTCTTCCACGATTACCGCTCCGCCGCGTGTGCGTCGCAATCGCCCCAGATCCTGCAGGTAATTGAGATCCTTCCTTACGGTAACCTCGCTTACTCCGAGGCGCGCGGTCAGCTCCTCCACGCTGACCTGTCGGACCGCGTTGAGTATTCGCATTATGTCGTCGAGTCGAGAGTGCCGCACGTTTTCGATCCGTTTCGGTTCTCACGCTATTCCGGAACTCCCGCAGTGTCAAACCGCGCCGCTTGACTCGGACAATGGCGCGTGATAGTGCTTTCGATATCGGTCGAATATCGTAACGAAACAGAAGCAGGGAGATCTGATGACACTCTTCAGCTACCGTGAGTCGAGCGACGGTCCGATTGATCTACGGGCGCTGTCGCCTCGCATTCTGGCGGCGGTCGCCGACGGCGGATACCCGCTCGATCGGACGATGGCAGTTCCACCCGACATTACCAGGTTACACAGCGGGTCGGGAGAAGTGCTGTCGGCGCTCGCCGCCGATCTCGGCGAAAGGCTCGTCGACGTCCTGCCGGCAGTCGGCACCCACGCGCCGATGACCGCGGACGAGATCGCCCGTATGTACCCGGGAGTCGACCCTTCGCTCTTTCGCCGCCACAATTTCCGCACCGACGTCGTCACGCTCGGGGAGATCGATGCCGCATTCATTCGCGAGCAGAGCGAGGGCAAGCTCGATTTTGCGTACCCAGTGCAGGTAAGCAAACGAATCGCCGCCCGCGAGCACGACTGTATACTGAGCATCGGTCAGATCGTGCCGCATGAGGTCGCGGGAATGGCCGGTCACGCGAAGAACATCTTCGTGGGAACCGGCGGCGCTGAAGCGATTCACCGCAGCCACTACCTCGGAGCAGTCTACGGAATGGAGCGGATCATGGGAGTCGCCGACACTCCGGTACGGCGAGTGCTCAACCGGGCCGCGCGCGAGTATCTGACCGGCATCCCGATCGTGTATGTCCTGACCGTTGTTGCAGCCGGCGATGACGGGCACTCGCGCATCGTAGGGCTGTTCGTCGGTGACGACGAGGCGTGCTTCCATGAAGCGGCCGAGCTCGCTCGCGAGCACAACGTAATTCGACTCGCGCGGGCCCCGGAAACGGTCGTGGTATACCTCGACCCGGACACGTATCGATCGACATGGCTCGGAAACAAGGCGGTATACCGTACCCGGAAAGCGATAGCCGAGGGTGGACGGTTGGTCGTAATCGCACCGGGGGTTCATGAGTTCGGTGAGGATGAACAGATCGACGCGCTCATTCGGAAGTACGGCTACCGAGGCACTCCGGCGACACTCGCCGCCGTCGAGGAAGATCCGGAGATGGCGGCTCAGCTCTCGGCGGCCGCACACCTGATTCACGGTTCGAGCGAGGGACGATTCCGGATCGCCTACGCGGTGAAGCACCTGAGCCGGGAAGAGGTCGAGGGAGTCGGATACGAGTACGTCGACCTCGATCGCGCGCTCGCCGAGTTCCCGCTCGACTCGCTGCAAGACGGATGGAACACGGTAGACGGCCGGGAGATCTTTTACGTCTCGCAGCCGGGTCTCGGGCTGTGGGAGTCGCCTGCAACCGGATAGAATGGCGACCGGCGTCTACGTATCACGACACTATTACCAGGAGAAGTTATGGCAAGGCAGCAGGCAGATATCGGAGTAATCGGACTCGCGGTCATGGGGCAGAATCTCGTGCTCAACATGGACGATCACGATGTCACCGTAGCGGTGTATAACCGTACCGAGGAGAAGACGAAGGAGTTCGCCGACGGGCCGGCAAAGGGCACGAAGGTGATTCCGACGTGGTCGCTCGAGGAATTCGTCGCGTCGCTGAAGCGACCGCGACGGGTGATGCTGATGGTAAAGGCGGGCAATGTCGTCGACATCTTCATCGACAAGGTGAAGCCGCTGCTCGAAAAGGGCGACATCATCATCGACGGTGGTAACAGCCACTATCCTGACACCGAGCGACGGATGAAGGCGCTTGCCGAAGAAGGACTGCTCTACATCGGCACCGGTGTCTCCGGTGGCGAGGAAGGTGCGCGGCGCGGGCCGAGCATCATGCCCGGTGGAAGCAAGGAGGCGTGGCCGCACGTGAAAGAGATATTCCAGGCGGTCGCGGCAAAGGCTCCCGACGGTGCACCGTGCTGTGACTGGGTCGGCGAAGGGGGTGCCGGCCACTACGTGAAGATGATCCACAACGGCATCGAGTACGGCGATATGCAGCTGATCAGCGAGACGTACCATCTCATGAAGCAACGTCTCGGCATGAGCCATGAAGAGATGGCCGATGTCTTCGACAGCTGGAATAGCGGGCGATTGGAGAGTTACCTCATCGAAATAACCCGCGACATCCTACGTATCAAGGACGAGGACGGTGAACCGCTGGTCGAGAAGATTCTGGACACCGCCGGCCAGAAAGGAACCGGAAAGTGGACGGTTGTCGATGGGGCAACACTCGGCATACCGATCACACTGATCGCCGAGGCGGTTTTCAGCCGGGTGGTCAGCTCGTTCAAGGAACAGCGGGTCGCGGCGGCCGGGATTCTCGGCGAGCCGGAACCGGAGGAGGAGACGCGCTCGAAGCCTGACGCAGCCGACCGAAAGCGTATTCTCGAGGACCTCGAGCAGGCGGTCTACGCTTCGAAGCTCACCAGCTATGCACAGGGGTTCATGCTCGTTCGCGAGGCGGCACGCGAGTACGGCTGGACGGTCGACTACGGGGCGGTTGCCGGCATGTGGCGCGGCGGCTGCATCATTCGCAGTGCGTTTCTCTCCGATATCACCGCCGCGTTCGACGCTGATCGCGACCTGGACAGTCTGCTCGTCGCGCCGGCATTCGCGCCGGCAATGAAAGGCGCGGGGCCGAGCTGGCGAAGGGCGGTGATCGAAGCGGTGCGTTCCGGTATCCCGGCTCCCGCCATGTCGTCGGCACTCTCCTTTTTCGAGGGCTACCGTACATCACGGCTGCCGGCAAACATGCTGCAGGCACAGCGCGACTACTTCGGAGCTCATACCTACGAACGTGTCGACCGGGCGCGCGGGGAGTTCTTCCACACCAACTGGACGGGCACCGGAGGCTCGGTCACAAGCGGCTCGTACGACGCGTAAGCCGGCGGTCGGCCTGAAGCCATACCGAATCGCCGGGACAGGCTACTCCACACTCGATTCGCTCTCGGCATCATCTGCGTATTGCAGAGGCTCTCCGACGGCGACGGTGACGCGATTGCGACCGCTGCGTTTGCTCTCGTATAGCGCCTCATCCGCGGCGCGCAGCACCATATCGGCATTCAGGCCGTCACGCGGAAACGATGCAACCCCGAACGAGCTCGTCACCGACAGGCGGCCGTCCTCGTACTCGATGAACGCCGACTCGAGCGCGCTGCGAAGCTGTTCGGCGCGATCGACGGCCGCCTCCTCGGCACCCGGCATGACCACGGTGAACTCCTCTCCACCGTAGCGACAGACCACATCCTCGCTTCGTGTCAACGACTGCGCGACGTCCGCCACCGCTTTCAGCACGCGATCGCCGATCGCGTGACCGTGGCGATCGTTGAAGTGCTTGAAGTGGTCGATGTCGAACATGATCACGCCGACCGAACCGAGCGTACGCGTAGCGCGCTGCGTCTCGCGCTCGAGCGTCTCCTCGAGGTATCGGCGATTGAAGAGGCCGGTCAGCGGATCGCGGATCGATTGAGCGCGCAGCGACGATCGTAGCTTGAGGTTCGCGAGGTTCACCGCTGTGCGCGCCGCGACCGTCTCGGCGAGCCCCGATACCTCGCCGACCGCACGCTCGAAATCGAGATGCTCCTCGGTGTGTTTCCGATTCACCGTCAAAACGCCCAAGGACTCTCCGGAGGCGACCAGCGGACAGCAGATGGAAAAATCGTGTTCACCGTGGTCGGTCAGATGCGGGCAGGCGGGTTCGGGTACGTTCGGGCGGCTCACGTAGCTGCCGCCATGGCGCAGCGCCCAGCAATCACCCGATTCGAAGCGGTCACCGCCGATCGGATCTCCCCACCGGCTGACCGTGCGAAGCGTGTCGGCAGCTCCGTCGAACACATGGAGCGCTCCGGAACAGAACGGGAGAAGCTCGCTGACATAAGTCGCGACCGTGCGGTAGATTTCCTCCTCATCGTCGCACGCCTGCATCGCCTCCGCCATCGTGTTCAGAATGTCGAGCTCCTTGTTGTGAACGCTCAACTCCGAAAGCGCACGTTCGAGCGATTGACGTGCCGCGAGACGACCGCGGTTGACACGCGCCACGGCGAGCGTTCCGAGCCCGAGCGCGGCGCAAATGCCGAGAGCGGCCCCGACAAACGCGAGATCGCGTTGCATACCCTCCGCTTGCAACGTCTCGGCGTCGCGGACGCTAGCGAGCATCCAACGCTCTCCCTCGCGGCGGCCGGCTACGAAACTCCGAAGCGCCGGGACCTCGCGTGCGGCAGCCAAGGTCCCGATTTGATCGCCATAGAACGGCATGACCGCATACGCGATCTCGGTACCCAGGTGGATCTCAGCGCTATCGGTCGAAAGGGCCTGTTCGAGTATCTCCAGGTGGTGCGGACGCTCGTCGAGCCGATAGGCGCCGGTGGGGTCGATCTCTAAACGAGTACCATCCTCGTCGCGGACGATTGCGCGGGCGTCGCCGGCTCCGAACAGGGAACCGATCTGTTCGGCGAGCCCATCGACATATACATTCACCACAATGGCTCCGACCGGATCGTCGCTCTCATCACCAAAGACTTGCATTCCGATCCGAACGAAGTAGCGGACTTCTTCCTCATCTGTGGGTTCGTCGGCACGCATAGCCGACGCCGATACCGCTCCCCGCGGCAGCGTTAATACATCGAGTACGAACGACTCATCGACGTCGGCGGCGGGAAGCGTCGGCAGATCGGTGTCATCGTTATCATCGACTGAAGCGACGACGGCCAATATGCGCTCCAGGTCGAAATCGTAGAGCTCGATCGATCGATAATCCTTCCGGCTATCGAGAAAGAGGACGAGAAGTTCCTGTGCTCCGTCCGGATCGGCCTCTTCATTCTCAAGGAGCGAGCGCACCCGCTTTTCGCTCGTCAAGAACAGTATGTCGGCCACCGTAGACTCTACAAACCGCGAAACGGCCTCTCGCAACAGGGCAACCTCCGCCCGAAGTCGAAGCTCGTGCGCCTCGCGCTCGTTACGATGCACATTCACATAGAGCGCAGTGAGGATGATAATGCTCAGTACGAATGCGGGGAGAAAAACCAACAGCACCGGATAGTCGAGGAAGCGGCGCTCTCCCGGTGAGTGCGACGCCGTTCGCTCCCGAAAGCGCTTCATGCGCTCATCTCACCAGCCTTACGCCCGGCCTCGGCCTCCGCGGCCCGCAGAAGGAGTCGTTCTGTTTCGTCCCAGCCGATGCACGGGTCGGTAATCGATAAACCGTATACGAGCTGTTCGCGCGGGGCGACCTCCTGTCGCCCGGCGACGAGATTACTCTCGAGCATTGCACCGCGAATCGAGCTCTCACCGGCGGCGCGCTGTCGCAGAACGCTTTCGAGCACGGCGCGCTGCCGTGTATGGTCCTTTCGGCTGTTGCCGTGGCTGCAATCGACTACCAACCGTCGTGGCAGCCCCGCCTTCTCGAGGACCTCTCCGGCGCGCTGGACGAACTCCGGCTCGTAGTTCGGTCCGTTTCGCCCGCCGCGAAGAATGAGATGGCCTGACGGGTTGCCGGTGGTATTCAAAACGCACGTTCGCCCTTCCTGATCGATCCCGATGAAACTGTGCGGATGAAAGCTCGAGGCCATAGCATTCACCGCTGTATCGACGTGGCCGTCGGTGCCGTTCTTGTACCCGATCGGCATCGAAAGGCCGCTCGCCATTTCGCGATGCGTCTGGCTCTCGGTCGTACGCGCGCCGATACTGGCCCAGCTCGTCAGGTCGGCGATATACTGCGGAACGATCGGATCGAGCACCTCGCTGCCCGCGGGCAAGCCGATATCCGCCAGATCGGCGAGCAGCTTTCGGCCGGCGTACAAGCCGGTCGAGATGTCGTACGTACCGTCGATCTGTGGATCGAGAACGAGTCCTCGCCATCCGAGACGCGTCCGCGGCTTCTCGAAATAGACCCGCATCACTATGAGGAGATGCCGTTCCACACGCTCACGCAGCGCTGCGAGTCGCCGGGCGTACTCACGCGCGGCGTCGGGGTCGTGGATCGAGCACGGTCCGACTATCATCAGCAGTCGATTGTCCTCACCGGAGAGCACCGCCTCGATTTCGCGGCGGGCGCGGGCAACCGTCGCCTCGCACTCTTCGGTCGCCGGAATCTGCGCTTTCAGCTCCCGTGGAGAGATCAGCGGCGATTGGGATAGAATTCTCAGATCATCGGTCTTCGCTATCTGTTTCGACATAGGCTGCACGTATCCATTGCACGATCAGTATAGCCATCCGGCCGCGCAACGTTCAACGGCCACCGTCAGACGGTCGCGGTCAAACGAAGCGCTCAGCAGCGACGAAGCGGAAGCGTCATGCAGCGCGGTCCGCCGCCGCCGCGAGCGAGCTCGGCGCCGGGCAACGTGATAGCAGTCCGCGGGCCCGGTGTCTGGGGGTCGATCGCGCCACTATTGCTCGTGGTCGTACCGCCGGGACCGGGGCCGTCAGCCGACGCCGGGTGGTCGCCGGCGGTGGCATAACTCGCGGCGGAGACGATTCGGAAACCGGCACGATCGAGCTCGTCGAGGGTATAGCGGTTGCAGTCGTAGACGACGATGTGCCCAGGTGCGAGCGCGAATGCATTCGTTCCACTGAGCCACTGTTCCCGCTGCTGATGGACGGTATCCGAACCGCCGCATACGACCGGTTTCAGATCGCACCCGGCCGCCGATAGCGCATCGAGGAGCGGTCCGCCCTCGCGTACCGACGGCTCGCGTCGCGGCTCGATATCGATTCGCACCGTTCGCATCGCCGACGGCCCGCGAACCACCGGTTCGTGGATGAGCGCGCAGTCGGCATCAATCTGAGTGAACACCATGTCGAGATGGATACACGACCGCTGTGCCGGCAAGAGGCAGGCGATCACCGTCATCGGTTCATCCCACGTTTCGGCGATACGTTCGCAGAGTCGGTCGACCGCCTTCGCGGAGGTTCGTTCGCTGATTCCTACAACAAGAAGGGTCGACGAGATGATGTGCACATCCCCACCCTCGATCCGGAAGGTACGATCAGGTGAGCCCGCACGGTCGTCGGATTGTGCAACCGGATCAGAGCCGTCGAACAGCACCCCGGAGTCTTCCCCGGAGCGGCCGCGCAGGAGGTGGAATACCGCGCTGTTGATGGCCGCCTCGGCATCCCGCACCGGATGCGCCATCGCGCTTATACAGATGCGGTCGCGGAGGGTGAACCCGGCGTCGCGCATGAAGTAGAGGTTCGGGAGCGGCGGGATGTCGTAGGTGCGAGTGTCGAGATAGTCTTCGAGCGAGCGTGGAGAGGTGCGGAGGCCGGTGATCACCACCTCGGCGAGATCGGCCGCCACCATCTGCTCGAGCTCCGCGCGGCGCGCTCTCGCCGGCGGGTAGGCGCAGATCCGGTCGAGCAAATGTCCGCGTGCGCCGGCCTCCTCGAGGCTCGCGGCGAGCAGATCGGCAATCTCGAACACGTGCGCTTCGCGCGAGAGAACGTCGACGAGAGAACTGTACTCCGTCGACACCGCCGAGAGCGGCACGATATCGTTGTAGAGGAGCAACCCCGCCCGTTCGGGGGTCATCTGCTCGATTTCGCTGCCCGGACGGTGAACGATCACTGCCTCGAGCGGGGCGATTTCGCTTTCGATGCGTGGCGACGGTACCCTGTTCGCTTCGTTTCTCACGGCCGCTCATTCTCGCGCCTGCGCCCCGCCGTGGCAAGCGAGGGTCGGGTCCCGGTCGCGCTCGCCCGGGCGAATCGCGTGCCGGATCCCGTGCTTTGACCGCCTGTGCGAGCGCGTGCTATATCTCGAAGCCTACCATGAAAGAGTTGCGTATTCGGAGAGTCGCCGACGAAGCTGCCGTCGGCGAGGAGATAGAGATCAAAGGATGGGTTCGCACCCGGCGGTCGACCAAGAACGTGAGCTTCGTCGAGGTAAACGACGGCTCCCGCCTCGCGAGTCTGCAGGTGGTGCTCGATGAGAGTACCGAGATCCGTACCGCCGACGGCTCCGAGGACGCCGACAGCATGCTGCAAACCGGCGCGAGCGTACGCGCTCGCGGCGTGCTCCAGGAATCACCGGGAGGCAAACAGGCGGTCGAGCTGCTCGCGAAGTCGATCCATGTAGTCGGCCCCGCTCCGGTCGACAGCTACCCGCTTCAGAAGAAGCGACACAGCTTCGAGTTCCTGCGCGATATCGCGCACCTTCGCCCCCGGACGAACACCTTCGGCGCCGTCACGCGCCTGCGCAACGCCATCTCATCCGAAATACACACCTTCTTTCAGGAACGCGATTTCTGCTGGATCCACACTCCGATTATCACCGGCATCGACGCCGAGGGCGCGGGCAACCTCTTTCGCGTGACCACGCTCGATCCGGCGAATCCGCCGCGTCACGAGGACGGAACGGTGGACTACGGCGAGGACTTTTTCGAGCGCCCGGCGTACCTCGCGGTAACGGGGCAGCTCAATGTCGAGGCGTTCGCCTGCTCGATGGAGCGTGCGTATACCTTCGGGCCGACCTTCCGCGCGGAAAACAGCAACACGACGCGGCACCTGGCGGAGTTCTGGATGGTGGAGCCGGAGGTCGCCTTCTGCGACCTCGAGTGCAACGCCGACCTCGGCGAAGAGTTCCTGAAACAGGTCATCGGGCGCGTGCTCGACAGCCAGGTCGAGGATATGGAGTTCTTCGATCTTCGCATTCAGAACGGACTCATCGAGACGCTGCGTGAGGTCGTCGATAAGCCGTTCGAGCGGATTACCTATGCGCGGGCGATCGAGCTCCTGCAGAGTGCCGGGCGCCCGTTCGAGTACACCCCGGAGTTCGGCAGCGACCTGCAGAGCGAGCATGAGCGCTACCTTACCGAGGAGGCGATCGGGAGGCCGGTCGTGGTCACCGACTACCCGAAGGAGATCAAGGCGTTCTACATGAAGCAGAACGACGACGGGCGGACGGTCCGCGCGATGGACGTGCTCGTTCCGGGGCTCGGAGAGGTGATCGGCGGCAGCGAACGCGAAGACGATCGCGAGCGCCTCGAGCGCCGAATGCGTGAGGTCGGCATGGATGTCGACGGTTACCGCTGGTATCTCGACCTGCGGCGGTTCGGAAGCGTGCCGCACTCAGGGTTCGGACTCGGGCTCGAGCGCTTCATTATGTATGCAAGCGGTATGCAGAACATCCGCGATGTGATCGCCTTCCCGCGCACGCCGGGCAATGTGAAGTTCTAAAGAGATTGATGGGCGATGGTGCTGCGCTTCCTTGCGCCGAGGCGCTCGGAGGGCGGCGGCCGTCTCCGCTCAGTCGCGCTCCGCGGCGGCGGCCGCCAGCGCTGCTGCGAACGGGTCGTTCGCGTCGAGTTCGACCGCCGCGCTCGCGTAGAGCCCCACCCGATCACCGTCCTCCTCGGTGAGCAACCGGGCCCCACGCACAACGAGATCGCGAACGGTGAACTGCAGCTGGCGACGGTGCAGTCGCTCGAGCCCCGCTTCCCGATACGCCGCCTCCTGGGCACGGTAGGCCGAGACGATTCGCGGGGTGCTCCCGTCGGAAGCCGGTTTGAGAATCCAGTCGGGGTCGCTCTCCGATTGCGATTCCACGTGCGACGAGACCGACACTCCCTCGCTTCGCTCACCGAGCGCTTCGTCGAACGAGATCTCCGGAACGTCCGCCGGGCTGAGGTAGAGCAGATCTTCGTGCATCGCGTGGATCCATCGGCCGCGAATGTCGGCTATCACCTGCGGGTCCGGAGTACCGCTCTGGTAACCGAGGCGCTGCAGCTCCGCGCGCACGAATCGCTCGAAGTCGACACCGGAGGGGACGAGTACCGGCTCACCGTTCTGCAGTTTCCGTAAGAGGCGACGCACGCGGCGATAGACGCTGTGCGCGCGGATGCGCTCGCGCAGCCGGCCGGCCGCCTCCCGCGGCAGCCGGAGCTTTCCTGCCGGTTCGAATATGAACACGAGAAGCGGATAGATCTCCGGCAGGCCGCTTTCGAGGAGAAGGTCGAGCAGATCGACGTAGCGTTCGATCTCCTCGGGGCCGACCTCGGACGGTCCATCGTCGCTGCGGAACAGGCCGCCGGCCAGTCGCACCCCGCGTGCCGGATCGAGACGCAGCAGCGTGCGCAACCTGCGAAGCATCGCCTCGCTCAGTGTGTAATCGCGCTCGCTTTCGTAGACAAGCCACGCGACAGCGTCGTCTCCGCCGCCGGCAAGGCGGGCTATGATCTGATACGCTTCGCCGGTGTCGGCGGTCTCGAGACCGCGCACGAGCGCCTCGCACTCCGCCACGGAGGATCCGGCTTCGGGAAGCTCGGCATCACCGGCCTCGCCGTGGTCGCCGCCGGCGGCACCTCGCGACAGGCGCTCGACCGCCGCCGCCCGCGCCGAGCGAATCAGCGCCGGATGCAGTGCACCGAGAAAGACCGCCGGAGTATCCGGGTCGGCGAGAGCGTCGCGCAACATGCCCGCCGACTCACGGTCGGATTTCGGTACCTGCGGCCAGCGGTCCAGCAGCCGCCGCAGCGCTTCGGCGCGAACCGAATCGTCGAGCACATGCGCAACCGCCGCGGTAATCGGGACCGAATGAGTCCGCGCCGCACGCCAGAGGGTGTCCAGACCCCACTCGGTACTCTCCGGATCGATCGCGTCGTCGATCTCCGAGAGGCGCACGATGACGTCCGCGAGGGGGGTAGCCGGATCTATCGAGCCGACGAGCTCGTCGCCGAGCAACTTCGCGAGCGATCGGCTGTCGAGCAGACGCTCGAGTCGCTTTCGTTCAGCATCACCGGAAGATTCTTCACCGCCATTGCGTACACTGTCTGTCTCGTTATCACTCACATCTACCTCCGGTCGTGCGGCGAAGCTCGCGGTCGAGAGCGTTCGCGAACTCGCGTATGTCGGAGTCGCTGAGCCGATCCTGCTCCGCAACATAGGTGCCGCGATCGCGCAATTCAGCCATAAAATCGCGCCAGCTCAATCGTTCACCGACGTTCTCGCTCGTGTAAACGGTGCCCCGGTCGTTCAGCACCGTAATGCCGCGCCGAACGAGCTGCGCGGCAAGCGGAATGTCGCGTGTGACAACCAGGTCACCGTCGCCGGCACGTTCGAGTATCTCTCGGTCGGCGTCGGCCACCACACGCATGCGATATCCTCGCATTGTGCCGGTCGGTATTCTGCGATTCGCGACGAACACCGCGCGCGTGCCGGTTCGGGCGGCCGCACGGATGACGATCTCACGCACCCGGCGCGGGCAGCTGTCGGCATCAACCCATATACTCATGGCGAGACTCTACCTGGCGCCGCGACGAAGAGCCTTCCGCGTCCCCGAACGCGAAACGACCGCACATCCGAGGTTATCAGTGCGCTCGCCCCGCGGGCCAGACTACGGCTCCCGGTTGCCGGGGGCGTGTACACTTCGTCGATCGTGACGTCCCCGGAGATGCAGACGGCGATCAGCGGTAGCCCGGCCGAGAGCACCTCACATTCCTCACCGCGAAGCTCGAGATGGTAGAGGCGAAACTCGGCGGCCGGGGCATCGTACACCTCCAGGCACGACGCTGAATGAGCCGGACGCAGCGGTTCGGTATGGGTATCGCTGTCGCTCGGCTCTACCGTACGCTCCCGGATGAGAGCCGGCGGCTCGTCGGTGAATGCCACGATTCGCTGAAGCGTCGGGACGTCGATATGCTTGGCGGTCAATCCGGCCCGAAGCACGTTATCGCTGTTCGCCATTACCTCAACCCCGGTTCCGCGAAGATACGCGTGCAGGACACCGGAGGGCTGATAGAGCCCTTCGCCAGGTTCGAGATAGACGAGATTGAGAAAGAGCGGTGCGAACACACCCGGGTCGGGTCCGTACTGACGGTAGAGCTCGCCGACCCACGCCAGTCGCAGTGCGTCGTCAATCGGGCCGTCCGTCCGCGTCGGCGGCCCCGGCGCCGCGGCGACGGGCGGGCTGCCGGCGACTTCGGCTACACGCTCGGTAGGCAGCGCGAGGACAGCCGAGAGCAACTCAGACAGGGAGTCGAGCTTCTTGCAGTCGAGCAGGTGCAACGCTCCCAGAGCGTCGCACGACCGCGAGAGCGTGCGAAAGCCGCTCATCGCCCAGAACGGCTCGAGTGCAACAATCAGCTCCGGTTTGTGATTGCGATCGCGGTAGACCCGGTTCGGTGCATCGATCGGCACACCGCGACGTTCCTCATCTTCATAACCGGTGGCTGCCTGTTGAATCGACGGATGTGCCTGGATACTCAGCGCCCGTTCAGCCGCGAGAAGCTTGAGCAGGTACTCTATGCGAGCACCGTCGGAGAGCTCGGTCAAAAGGCGTCCGTCCTCGGTACGGCTCGATGAGCTCGGGTGAGCACCCATCCATACTTCCGCGAGCGGTGTCCCGTCAGTTTTCTCACCGAGAATTTCGTGCAACGAACGCGTGCTTCCCCACGCGTACGCCTTGCGGGGGTTTTCGAGTCGCAGAATTGCCATAGCGATACCGGTAGTGTAGTTTGACGAAGCACGCCTCTCATGGCAAGGCTTATACATTATGGGACGAACCGTACGCGAGCTTCTTGAATCACCCGATGAAGTGGCAGGCCTGCCGAAGGCCGACTCCGACTATCGGTCTCGTATCGCATCGCTTTGCGAGCGACACGCCGAACGCTGCGGCGCCGACGGGACGGTATATATCGTTTCGGCCCCGGGGCGTACCGAGATGGCGGGGAATCACACCGACCACAATCACGGCCGGGTACTCTGCTCGTCGGTCGGGCTCGATACACTCGGAGTGATCACCGCCCGGGACGACACACTCATCCGCATCGACAGCGAGGGCTACGATGGAGTGATTGAGGTTGATGGGTCCGACCTCGACGCGCGCGATGACGAACGCGGGCTGCCACAGGCGCTTGTACGCGGCGTCGCTGCCGCGTTCTCCAACGCTTCACGGCCGATAACGGGCTTCGATGCGACCGTCTCGAGCGAAGTCGCTCCGGGTAGCGGCCTGTCGAGCTCGGCATCGTTCGAGGTCTTTCTCGGAACAGCGCTGGCCGGTCTCGGGACATCGGAGGAGGGGCGAAGCACGAAGCTGAACCCGGACGATGTGCTCTTTATCGCAACAGCCGGGCAGTCAGCCGAGAACCGGTACTTCGGCAAACCGTGCGGCCTCATGGACCAGCTTGCATGTGCCCACGGCGGTATCATCTCCATCAACTTCTCTTCCGATCCGCCGGCGATAACCCCGGTGGACTTCGACTTCTCCACCGCAGGCTACGCGGTAGCCGTGATCGATACCGGGGGCAGCCACGCCGACCTTACCGATGACTACGCTTCGATCCCGGCGGAGATGAAAACGGTCGCCGCCGAGCTCGGTGGAACGCATCTCGCCTACTGCTCGAAGGAGGCGCTTCTCGAACGCGTGCCGGAGATCCGGCAACGGTGCGGAGACCGGGCGGTCGTCCGGGCGATGCACTTCTTTGAGGACGACGCACGTGTCGGCGCCATGATCGACGCCCTGGAGGCGGGCGAAGCGGAGCGATTTCTCGCACTCACGAATCAGAGCGGCGACTCGAGCGCGATTCTGCTGCAGAACTACTACTCAACGAAGTTGCCGACCGAGCAAGGCATTACGCTCGCGGTCGAACTCGCGAGATCGTTCTTCGAAGCCCACGGGGTCTCCGGCGCGGCACGCGTCCACGGCGGAGGATTCGCGGGAACGGTACAGGCGTACGTGCCGCTCGGCCTCTGGAAAGAATTCGTCGAAGCAATCGAGAAGGTTTTCGGCGCCGGAGCCGTAACACGTCTGCGCCTCCGCCCCGAGGGCCCTCGATTCGTAACGCCGTGATCGGTACACTGTGAATCATGGATACGTCGATACTTCAGGAACAACGTTATAGATACGAACCCAAACTCCCCGCCTCGCTGCAACAGCCGATCGCCTCGATCGCGTGCACGTTCGGTAAGGCGACCGATGCCGCCGGTGACGCCGCTCAGGTGCGAGGAATGTTTCCGCTCACCTACGGGCAGCCGATCGCGTCTTTTGCAACGGGAAACAACGAAGCGGCCGGAAAGAGGCGCACCGTCGGGGTTATACTCTCCGGCGGGCAGGCACCGGGCGGACACAATGTGATCTGCGGTCTGTACGATGCGCTGAAAGCGGCGAACGGGAGCTCGCGATTGCTCGGGTTTCTCGGTGGTCCGAGTGGTCTGTTGGAGAGCCGAACGCTTGAACTTAACGATGAGATCATCGACTCATACCGCAATACCGGCGGATTCGACATGATCGGGTCGGGTCGAACGAAGATCGAAAGCGATGAGCAGTTCGCCCGGTCGGCGGAAGTGGCGAAGGAACTCGCCCTCGACGGCCTCGTTATCGTCGGCGGCGATGACTCGAACACGAACGCCGCACTTCTCGCCGAGTATTTCAAAGCAAACGGCGTGGAGACGAGTGTCATCGGGGTGCCGAAAACGATTGACGGCGATCTTCGTAACGAGCAGATCGAAGCGAGCTTCGGGTTTGACACTGCAACGAAGACGTACTCCGAGCTCATCGGTAACATCGGGCGCGATGCGAACAGTGCGAAGAAGTACTGGCACTTCATTCGCGTTATGGGACGGAGCGCCTCTCACATCGCGCTCGAATGCGCGCTGAAAACACATCCAAATATCTGTATCGTGAGTGAAGAAGTGGCCGAGAAGAAGCGCAGTCTGGCCGATATCGTCGAGGAGATCGTCGGATCGGTTGTCGAGCGCGCGGAGAAGGGCGAGAACTTCGGCGTTGTAATCGTTCCGGAGGGGCTGATCGAGTTTGTGCCCGAGATGAACGGATTGATCTCCGAGCTCAATGACGTGCTTGCGGCTGCAGAAGAGGCGAGATCCCACTCCGATCCCGATGAGCGAATTCGACAGGTAGGCGAACGGCTCTCAACCGAAGCGCGTCAAGTATTCCAGTCGTTGCCCTCGGCGATCCAGTCGCAGCTCCTAATGGACCGGGATCCGCACGGAAACGTGCAGGTTTCCCGAATAGAGACCGAAAAGCTCCTGATCGAGATGGTCGACACGAAGCTCGACGAGATGAAGCGTTCGGGGTCGTTCAAGGGGAAGTTCGGTGCGCTCTCGCACTTTTTCGGATATGAGGGGCGCTGCGCATTTCCGTCTAACTTTGACGCCGATTACTGTTACGGGCTGGGATATGCCGCTTTCGTTCTCGTCGCGAACGGCCTCACCGGTTATATCGCGTCGGTCAGCAATCTCGCCAAAGGCCCGGCGAAGTGGCAGGCGGGAGGCATTCCGCTCACCATGCTCATGAACATGGAGCGTCGCCACGGCAGCGACAAGCCGGTCATACGGAAGGCGCTCGTAGAGCTCGACGGGAAGCCATTCACCGAGTTCGCCCGACAGAGACCGAAGTGGCGTGTTGAAACGAGCTTCGCTTCACCGGGGGCGATCCAGTATTTCGGCCCGCCGGAGGTGTGTGACCGGCCGACCGAAACCATAAAACTCGAACGAGGATAGACGCATGAGCATTCAGGCCGACGAACCGAGAATCGTCGTCGATCTCCGCTGTGATCTCGGAGAGGGCGCCATTTGGGACGACCGCGCCGCAGTTCTCTACTGGGTCGACATTGCCGGCCGGACTCTTAACCGGTTCGATCCCGTTCACGGGCGGAATCGTGTGACTAACATGGGCGAGCAGGTTTCAACTGTTGTTCCCACTATGAATGAGGATCGGGTCGTCGTCGGTCTGGAAAACTCCGTGGCGTTGGTTGAGGCAGCCACCGGGGAACGACTGCACGAGGTCGCGCTCGAAGCCGATATGCCGGAAAACCGGTGCAACGATGGAAAGTGCGGTCCGGGGGGCCGCCTCTACATCGGTACTATGAGCACGGTTCGCAGATCCGGCACCGCCGCGCTCTATCGAGTGGACCGTGATTTCTCGGTTGCCCGCTGTTTCGGCGGCGTAACCGTTTCCAACGGTATCTGTTGGAGCGCCGACGAGCGCACGGCCTACTACATAGATACGGCGACGGCGAGTATCGATGTGCTCGATTGCGACCCGGTAAGCGGCGACCTGTCGAATCGGCGCTCGATGATCGCCGTGCCGACGGAGTACGGTAAACCGGACGGCATGACGATCGACAGCGAAGGGCGGCTCTGGGTCGCAATGTTTCACGGCGCATGCGTAACCGTCTGGGATCCGGAACGAGCCGAGCTGATCGAGAAGATCGATGTCCCGGCAAAGAATGTCACGAGCGTCGCATTCGGAGGCGCGGATATGGCGACTCTGTACATAACGACTGCAAAGATCGGACTCGGGGACGACGATGTATCCCGCTTTCCCGCCTCCGGCGCACTATTCGCCATGCACACGACTACCACCGGTCGTCCACCGTATCGCTTCGGCGATACCTCACAAAACGACGAGCCCGAGGTCGTTCACGGATCCGCGGACGACGAGCCCGACGATTACGAACCGGAGGATCGCGAATCCTCGCCGGAGTGATCCTGGGCCTCCAGGCGATCGGGATCGATTCCGCTCACCCGCTCACGAAAGCGACTGCTGAAGCGCATGCGCGGTACTACCTGGCGTGGTTGGGCGGGAATCAGGATCTCCTCACCGCTCGCGGGGTTTCGGCCGAGGCGTGCCTTACGAGCGGAGCGAATGTCGAGAGTGATTCGACCGAGCGAGCCGAGGGCAACACGCTCACCAAGCACCGCCCCACTTTCCACCGTCGTAAGGAAATCGTCGACGATTCGCTTCACATCGCCTTGTGTTAAACCGTTCCGGGCGGCAACGTAGCGGACGATCGATTTCATGGTGAAATGGTCCGGAGCATCGTGTGCGCCGGTAACCGATTGATTCAACTTGACGAATCCGTTCGTCAGAAAGATAGCCG
>PUOG01000228.1 GCA_003552745.1 Spirochaetaceae bacterium | reverse complement strand
GCGCGCTCGGTTCGGGACCGAGAGGTCGGCAGTTCAAATCTGCCCAGCCCGACATATCAGGGGTCGCAGCCGCGGCCCCTTTTTCTGTATGAGCTACTATCTATCGCACAAATTGACAAGTGATTCCGGCTCGTAGTAGCGTTTCCTAAATACAGCCGCATAAGGAATCTACATGGCCTCCAAAGAATCAGGCAGCGACAGAAAAAAACGGCTGCAGCCGAAAACTTCAATGTGGACGAGCCGCCCTGCGCTCTACATCTTCAGCGTTATCGTGCTCGCAATAATCGTCGTATCGTTCGTCGGTGGTCCGATAATCGGCCAAGTCGCCAGCCCTTCGACTACCATTGAGTTCGGACGCTATCGCGGACGTCCAATCGAGTTAGCACAAGGCACCTATTTCCAGAACCAGCTTACCCAACTGCAGGAACAGTTTGGCCGACCGAGCAACGTATCGGAGATGTTCGAAATCTATCGTATGGGCTTCGAGCGAGCGCTCCTGCACACCGCGATCATAATGGAGGCTGAAGATTCGGGAATGAGCGTCTCCAGCTCGCGGGTCAGCGAACGAATCGTCGGGCTTCCGCGCTTTCAGGACGGGAACGGCGTTAACCGACAGGCGTTGTCGGATATCTCCCCCGAGGAACGCATGGATCTCAGGCGGTTGATGCGCGAGAACCTCGTACACGACAAGTACATCGAGGACATCCTCACCGGGTTCGAATACAGCGACGAGGAGATGTCGTTCTTCGCGGACCAGGGCTCTATCGAACGCCGCTTTCGCGTGGCGAGATTCGCGCTCGACGGCGTCCCCGACGACGAGGTCGCCGACTTCGGCACGCAGAACGAGGAGCTATTCCGTCACCTCGAGCTCTCGTCGGTTGTCGTCGGCCCGGATCGGGAACAGGCCGAACAGATTCTCTCGCTCTATCGCGACGGCGAAGACACCTTTGAAAACCTCGCAGAGGAGTTCTCCATTCACGAAGAGAGCGCTCAAGAGCGCGGCGCCCGCGGTCGTCAATATCGGCACGAGCTCGAGCGCGAGATTCTCGAGCCCGAGGATCTGGATCGCTTGTTTGAGACCGCCGAAGACGAGGTAACCGATCTCATCGATACCGAGGCCGGCTATGCCTTCTTCCGGGTCGATGCGGCAGCGTCCGATCCGGATTTCGAGGACGACGATATGCTCGCGGAGGTTCGCGCGTATATGGAGGAGTTCGAACGGGGAACGCTCGAGGACTACATGTTCGCGCAGGCGGAGGACTTCGCGTTCACGGTGCGCGACGGGGCGAGCTTCGAAGAGATCGTAGAAGGGTATGACGGCCGTTTGGCCGAAACCAACTTTTTCCCGATAAACTACGGGAACCAGCCCTACCTGCCGGCAGTCGAGACGGTCGATGGCGAAGGCTTGAGCGATGCACAATCGAGCGAATCGTTCTTCCGCTCCGCGTTCTCGATCTCCGAAGACGAAGTGACCGATCCGATCGTGCTGCGTGACTACGTCGTTGTTCTCGAGCTTATTGAAGAGCGCGAGAGCGATGCGGCCGAAAAGGAGATGATCGCCCAGATCGTGCCGCAGCTCTATCAGCAGTTTCAGGCGCAGGAGGTCGAACGCAGCCTTCTCGATCCAGCGCACATCGAGGACAACTTTACGGCGGTCTTCAGCCGATACTTCCTCCAGCCGGAGCAGGCACAGGCGGGAGGAGCAGCACAATAGTCCCGGAAACGGACCGCAGATGAGCGAACCAGACGCACCGTCGCCGTACAAGCTCGTGTCCGCGGATGACGGCGAGTGTGTGATCTGGAGGAAGCACCCACTCTATCACCCCCGCCGGCCGCGCGAGGCGGCTGAGCGGCGGGCGGAGAATATTCCTCTCGAGCCCGAAACCCTGTATCTCGTAATTTCTCCGCTTCTCGGATACGGAATCGAGACGCTTACTTCACGCCTTCCCCCTACGAGCGTATGTGTCGGGCTGGAGGCCGAGCGTGAGCTGTTCGATGTTCCGCTCCGGAGCGCACCTCCGGAGTTTCCGGTCGTTCGACAGAGTGACACTGTTCGCGCCGCCGAAGCAGTGCTGGAGCATACACCGCACTCCGTTCGACGCGTCAATATCGTTTCACTTTCGGGAGCCTACAGCCGCGGAAGAAGGCAATACGACGAGATCGTCGAAAACCTTCGTACGGAAGTGGCAACACGCTGGCGCAACAAGGCCACTAGAATCCATTTCGGCCGCAAATGGGTAAGAAACCTCTTTCGCAACCTCTGTCTCGAGATCCCTTCCTGCTGGCCGGCCGTCGATCCTTCCGGCCCGGTCGAAGGACAGCCGATTGTCGTCTGCGGCGCCGGAGAGAGCCTTGAGACGTCGATCGACTGGATCACCACCAACCGGCACCGCTTCTATCTCCTGGCCGTAGACACGGCGCTCGGCACCCTCGTTGAATCGCAACTCTCGCCCGATGCGGTTGTCGCGCTCGAGGCACAGCTGGTAAACGTGGCGGATTTCCTTCCCGGCCTCCCGCCCGCTACCAACCTCTACTACGACCTGACCGTTCATCCGAGCGTTCCACGCCTTGCCTCAACAGATCGACGCCGACCGATTCTCAGCGATTTCTGGCCGCTATCTCTCATTCACAGAGCGGCCGCAAGCGCGCCGGTTCGGGGGCCGCTGCGGCAGTTCGGTTCGGTCGGGAACACAGCGGTGCATCTCGCGACGCTCATCGGGTCCGGACCGATCATTCTCGTCGGGATGGACTTCTCGTATGTTCCGGGAAAGCCGCACGCGCGCGGGGCATTGAGTCATCGCCTCACCCTCTCCAAGCGGGCGCGTCTGGTCCGACCGCTGCTCTACGATCACAGCGCTACTCGGCCCAAACAGCGCATACGAACGGATAACCAGACGTTTCGAGTCACCGAAGGAACTATGCGGCGGCAAGCCGAATTGCTCCCGCGAGCCCTTGCCGGCCGCATCGCCCGCAGCGCACCACGAAGCGGACCGCCGATCGGCGTCGAGAGCGCTGCATTCCCCGAACTTACCCGATTTCTGAACGGCCTGCCGGTGCCGGCATCACCTCCCGTCAGGAACGATGGCCACGCCGTGACCGGCGAGACCGCCACCGGACACGCCCTGTTGCGCGAAGAGATCGAGCGAATACGCCGATTCGAGCACGACGGTTCGATGGACGGTATAGAGTACCTCTTCTACGATTTCCCCGACGCAGCGTCGGAGCAGCTTGTGCAACGCTTGATTGACTCTTCCGGCAACAGGAGTGAGCCGGCCATTTCCCCGGCCGGCAACCTCTCCGAACGCATCCGCGTCAGGGCAGGTAGTTATCGACGCTACCTCGAGCGACTGCTCACTCCTCCTGCCCCTTGAGCGCCGACAGAAATGCGCTCTGCGGAAGCTCCACGTCACCGACCATCTTCATCCTTTTCTTTCCCTCTTTCTGCTTCTCGAGAAGCTTCCGCTTTCGAGTAATGTCGCCGCCGTAGCACTTGGCGGTGACATCTTTCCTCAACGCGGGGATCGTCTCGCGAGCGATGATCGTGCCGCTGATCGAACCCTGGATCGGGATCTTGAACTGGTGGCGCGGTATCTCGTCTCGCAGCTTCTTGCAGATTATGCGAGCCCGAAACTCGGCGTTATCCCGAAATACGAGCTGCGCCAGCGCATCGACCGGCTTGCCGTTTACGAGGATATCGAGCTTCGCGAGTCGCGTCGGGTGATAATCGCCTATCTCGTAATCAAACGAGGCATAGCCGCGACTGCATGACTTGAGCTTATCGTAGAAGTCGTAGAGCACCTCCGCCAACGGCATCTCGTAGACAACCTCGACTCGCTTTTTGTCGAGGTAGTGCATCGACTTCTGCACGCCACGCTTCTCGACACAGAGGCTGATCACATTCCCCACGTAGTCGTCGGGGGTCATGATCGAGGCACGGATGTACGGCTCCCAGGCATCGAGAATCTGTGCGGGATCAGGAAAGTCGTGCGGTGTATCGATCTCGATCTCGCTCCCGTTGCGCATTTTCAAGTAATAACGCACGCTCGGGGCGGTAAGTACGATATTGAGCTGCCACTCCCGCTCGAGCCGTTCCTGAACGACTTCGAGATGCAGGAGTCCGAGGAAGCCACACTTGAAACCGAAGCCGAGAGCCGCGGAGTTATCCTTCTCGTATACGAGGCTCGCGTCGTTCAGCGTCAGCTTCTCCATTGCCCGGGTGAGCTCGTCGTAGTCGTTAGCATCCACCGGGTATATCGATGAGAAGACGACCGGTTTCACCGGGCGAAAGCCGGGCATCGGTGTGTCGGTCGGTCTTCGATCGTCGGTGATCGTGTCGCCGACACGGATTTCGGCGATGTTCTTTATCCCGGCGATAATGTATCCGACATCGCCGGCGTACAATTCGTTGACGACCTCGTGCCCGACGCGGAACCGTCCGATCTCCTCCACATCGTATACCGCTTCATTCGACCAGACACGCAGACGCTGTCCGGTGCGGAGGGTTCCCTCGATAATCCGCACGTGCACGACTACCCCACGGTACGGGTCGTAGTTACTATCGAAGATCAGCGCTTTGAGCGGAGCTTTTCGGTCGCCGGACGGCGGCGGAATACGCTGAACGATCGTCTCGAGCAGTTCATCGACTCCCTGCCCCGTCTTCGCGCTGACTTGAACCGCGGAATCCGCCGGGAGACCGAGGTCGTGCTCGATCTGCTCGAGCACACTGGGGATATCCGCACTCGGAAGGTCTATCTTGTTGATGACCGGTATGATTTCCAACTCGTGATCGAGGGCGAGATACATGTTCGAAAGGGTTTGCGCCTCTACTCCCTGACTCGCGTCGATAAGCAGCAACGCACCCTCGCTCGAAGAGATCGCGCGACTGACTTCATAGCTGAAGTCCACATGTCCCGGCGTATCGACGAGGTTCAAATGGTACCGTCTGCCGTCGGACGAATCGAACGGAAGGCTTACCGCCTGACTCTTGATCGTAATACCGCGCTCACGTTCGATATCCATCGTATCGAGAACCTGATCGCGCCAGTCGCGCTCGGCGACGAGCCGGGCACGCTGGATGAATCGGTCGGCAAGCGTCGATTTGCCGTGGTCTATATGCGCAATGATGCAGAAGTTACGTATCGTGTCGTGTTCCATTGGTTCCTGTTACTCGTCGATCTCACGAATCCAGCATGTACCGGATCTGTCTCAGCAGCTCTTCGGGCTCGAACGGTTTCTGGAGCACTTTCGTGTTCGGCAGATCGGACACGTTTGAGCTCGGCAGATCCTCCGCATAACCGGAGATAAGAAGCACCCGAAGATCCGCACGCATACGGCGAAGCCGCTCCGCTAGGATGGTGCCCGGTATGTTCGGCATCACGACATCGCTGACGAGGATATCGATGTGCCGATCGCCATCCTCTGCGAGCAGTAGCGCTTCGCCGGCATTCTGTGCACCGAGCACTTCATAACCCTGCTGAAGCAGGACGCGTGTCAAAAGTGAACGGATCGGCTGCTCATCCTCAACGAGCAATACTACTTCGGTTCCCGACAGAGAATCAATTTCCTCACTCGCGGATCTCTCCCGTTCGACCGCCTTGTCTGCACGCGGCAGGTAAAGCGAGAAGGTAGTTCCACGGCCGGGGGTCGACTCGACATCGATATGGCCGTCGAGCTGGCGCACGATACCGTATACGGTTGCGAGTCCGAGACCTGTTCCCCGTGCCGATTCCTTCGTCGTGAAGAACGGCTCGAAGATATGCTGTATATGCGCCGGATCGATTCCGGCTCCGTTGTCCTGCACACGGATCGCAATCCATTGCCCCGGCTCGAGGAGTCCGGTGTTAACATTGAGCGGCTCCTCGGTGAACACCTCTTCGGTACGGATCACCATTGTACCGCCGACGACATCCGACATCGCGTCCCGCGCGTTGACCACGAGGTTCATGAGCACCTGTTCCATCTGCCCCTGATCGACGAGAACAGTGCCGCGTTCCGCGTTCAACGCCACGTGCATTGTGATTCCTTCGCTCAGCAGGCGACGCAACATCTTCTCGACGTCCTCGATGATCGTGTTGATATCGATAGTTCTCGGATTCAACATCTGGTGCCGGCTGAATGCCAGGAGCTGCCTTGTCAGGGTTACCGAACGGAATGCGGCTTTCTGAATGCCGAGCACGTCGGACTTCATTGCCTCCCGGTCGAGTTCCTGCACTTCGTCTTCCAGCGTTTCGACGAGAAGCTTCGAGTAGCCGAGGATCACGGTCAGCAGATTGTTGAAGTCATGAGCGATGCCACCGCTCAATCTGCCTACCGCCTCCATCTTCTGCGCCTGTCGCAGCTGTTGGTCGCGCTGCTGCAATGCACGCTCGGCTTCAACACGCGCGGAGATATCACGAATCACGTAGACATAGCCGCTCGAATTCCCATGCACATTCTCGAGGGGAGTCTCGAGAACCTCCACCAGAGTCTGGTCACCACTCCTGGTTTCGAGAATTCGAGCGAATCGATCGAATCCTTTCGGCCAATAGCCGGCGTCCGCTTGCTGGAATGTGCAGATCTCATCGATCGATCTGCCCAGAATCTCGTCGGCCGTGGCCTGGCACAACCGTTCGGCAACCGGATTCATGAACTCGATTCTTCGATCAACGTCGGTAACGACGACTCCGTCGGTAATGCTGCTGAGCGTTGTCTGCGACAACTCCTGACGCTCGGCGAGAGCTCGCTCCATCTTATGCCGATAGAGTGCGATCACGATCGACGTGCGCAACTCTCTTTCGTCAAACGGTTTGATGATATAGGCGAATGGCTGGGTTATCTTGGCCCGCTGCAAGGTCTGTTCGTCCGCGTATGCGGTCAGCAGGATAAACGGCACCCCGTACTCTTTCTGGATTCGCTCGCCTGTTTCCACTCCGTCGAGTTCGCCTTGCAGACGGATATCAAGCATGACGAGGTCCGGACGATCGTGCTCCAGGTTCTCGAGTACGCTTTCACCGGTGGCGTACATAGCCGGCACTTCGTACCCGAAGCGTTCGAGATGAGATTTGATGTCGAGCGCCACGACCCGTTCGTCTTCGACAACGACTACTCGAGCCTGGTTGGCAGTCTGGTCTCCGGTCGCTTCGTCCATGGTCCTACGCTTCACCGGCGCGAAGTAGTGATCCTGCTATCGCATCGAGTGGGATCGATGTATCCACCGCACCCCGACGGACGGCCTCGGCCGGCATACCGTATACCACACAGCTTTTCTCATCCTGTGCAATATTGTATCCGCCCGCTTCTTTCAACTCCAGCATACCACGTGCTCCGTCGTCCCCCATACCTGTCAGTATGACGCCGATTACGTTCGATCCGCCGTACCGGGCCGCCGATCGAAAAAGGACATCGACCGAAGGGCGGTGACGGCTGACCAAAGGCCCGTTTCTGACCTCAACAAAGTAGCGCGCTCCGCTACGCTTGAGAAGGGTATGGAGATTTCCCGGGGCGATCAACGCCGTGCCCCGTACGACGCTGTCGTTGTTGGCCGCCTCTTTAATCGTCATCTCGCAAAGCCCGTTCAGGCGTTCGGCGAACGCCGTCGTGAACCGCTCAGGCATGTGCTGGACAATGACCATTCCCGGAGCATCCCCCGGCAGTGTGGTGAGCAGTGCACGCAGAGCCTCGGTTCCTCCGGTCGATGCTCCTACCACCACAACCTTGTCGGTGGTCTGCAGCACAGCCGTTGCGCTTCGCCTCGCCGAGGGAGCCGCGAGGATCGCGTCGGCATTCATGCGCGACTGATGATCGACCGGATTCTGTCTCGCTATATCGGTCTTGCGAATTCGAGCGCAGCGCGCCGCCTTCACCGCGTCGCAGATACGAATCCTCGACTCTTCGAGGAACGCCTTCGTCCCGAGTTTCGGCTTCTCGATTATCTCCACAGCCCCGTATTCGAGCGCGCGCAGCGCGTTGGCCGACCCGGACTCCGCCTGACTGGAGCAGATAACCACCGGAAGAGGTTGCTGACTCATGAGCTTCTGCAGAAAGGTGATGCCGTCCATTCTCGGCATCTCCACGTCGAGGGTGATAACATCCGGCACCAACGTCTGAAGCTTCTTCGCGGCGATAATCGGGTCGCTCGCAGTGGCAATGACCTCGATCTCGTCGTCCGCACTCAAAAGCTCTTTCATCGTTTCGCGAACGACAGCGGAATCGTCGATGATCATCACCTTCGTTATCTCGTTAGCCATGTTCGGATCTCTGGTAGATGGTTGGAGCGACATTGAGCACAGGGAGTGTC
>PUOG01000080.1 GCA_003552745.1 Spirochaetaceae bacterium | reverse complement strand
CAGCGCAGGCTCGAGCTCAAGCAGGAGGATAAGGATGATCTTAGTAAGTACTGATTTCGTTTCCGGGCGGGAGTTCGACACGCTGTCGATCGTCAAAGGCTCGACCATCCGCGCAAAGCATCTCGGTCAGGACATAATCTCGGCGCTAAAGAACATAGTCGGTGGCGAGCTCACCGCCTACGGAGAGATGATTACCGAGGCGCGAGCGATCGCGACGAAACGCATGGTCGACGAGGCGGAGGCACTCGGCGCCGATGCGGTCATAAACATCCGCTACGCTACAAGTGCGGTTGCCGCGCGCGCCGCCGAGGTTCTCGTGTACGGAACCGCGGTGAAGCTCCGGTAGCGGGGCACCGTTGTATCGATCGACAGCGGCTTCTACGGTTCCTGCCGTATACGGGAGACTACGCCGCCCGATTCGCGGCGAGGATCGCTACACCCACGAACGAAACATCTCGTGAAAACCCACCATCGCCTCGATCGGTCCGAGATTGGAGGCATCAACAAGTGCGTACACGGTCGCGCGGACATGCCCTTCGAGTATGGCGAGATCGCAGTCGGTGTCCGGCGTCACGAGGATAAGCGACAGGAACGTCCCGCCGCGGCGTAGGTGGCGTACGCCTTCATGGAACGGATCGTTCGGCACCTCGAAGATCTCGGTGCCGGCGCGAATCGTGGCGACCGCGTCGAGCGGGCGCCGCGTTCCACCGGAAATCTCGTTCCAGTAGCTGTAGTCGATGTATTTCAGCCTCGGTATGTCTGGGGCGTCCAGGACAGTGTGGCACCAGCGGACGCCCGCCGGGTAGCCTTCGAATAGACTGCGGTTCTCGCCGTAACCTCGGAATCGGGCGAGGACGGCTGCGCGCAGACGGTTCTCCTCGCTCGATGATATGTTGGCGTGCTCGATGAGATCGGCGGAAAGCCCGTATTCGCTCAACACCGAAACAAGTGGCTCTCGCCACCGATCGGAGTGAAGCTCGGAGGCAAGAAAGAGTGCGACCATTTCCGCTTCGGTCGCTTCGCGGGCGATCTGCATGATCACGGTGAATCTGAAGCGAGAGCGGCGGAAGGTCAATACGATCTCTCAGCAGGCGCGCTCGGGCTTTTGGCCTTTAGCGAGGACTAATGGCGGTCTCGTTCACAACTGCCACTTCACAAACTCCGCGACCGTTCGCGCCGGCGCCGACGCCCCCATGGAAGGGCGGCAGCGGCCAGTCCCGCGCTCGACATCATCCCAGCTTCTCCTGGCGCAGGCCCATCGAATAGCAGTCGAGATCGATGAGCTCTTTCAGCTCCTCGTCGACCTTCATGACGGTGAGGATCTCGTGCACCTTGCGGTAGAAGATGTAGAGCTCCATGATCGGGGTGGCGCCGAGCCCGCTGACGAGCACGACCACCTCGTCGCCCTTGTTGAACGGCAGATCCGGTAGAATCGTCTCCAGGCTCATCGCCGCCATCTCGTCGGCGCTGACCAGATCCATGACCTTGATTCCCGGCTCGCCGTGGTGGCCGATGCCGAACTCCATCTTGCCCGGCTCGATAGAGAAGTTGGGCTTGCCGACCGACGGAATGGTGCACGGAGAGAGGCCGATGCCGATGCTTCGCGTGTTGTCGATCGCCTTCTGCGCTGCGGCGATCACCTCGTCGAGGCTGCCGCCAAGGGCGGCCTTCGCCCCGCCGACCTTCCACATGAGCACCTCGCCGGCCACTCCGCGGCGCTTCTCCCGCTCGTCCTTGGAAGCGCTCGGCACGTCGTCGTTGGCGATCACCGTCTTGACCTCGATCCCGTCGTCCTCGAGGTCTTCGGCGGCCATCTTCACATTCATCTTGTCGCCGGCGTAGTTGCCGTACAGGCATGCGATACCTTTGCCGCCGTCGGCCGCGCGCATCGCCTCGGCGAACGCCGCGGCGGTCGGTGAGGAGAAGATCTCCCCGACGGCAACCGCATCGACGAGGTTGCGCCCGACATAGCCGACGAATGCCGGTTTGTGTCCGCTGCCGCCGCCGGTGACGATGCCGACTTTGCCGGCAACCGGCGCGTCCTTACGCACCACCACCCGCTCGTGGCCTCCGCGCTTGACGATATCCGGATGGGCGGCCACAAAGCCATCGACCATTTCGGTAACTACCCGGTCGGGATCGTTTATAATTCGTTGTACAAATAATTCGTTGCATCATACGTACTCCTCGTCGGCAGACTTGTATCTACCGGAGTCTATGTTCTTCTAACCACTGGAGCGACTCCTCTAGAGCAGTTCTGATCGTGCTTATGGGGACGGGATCTCGGTCGCGATACGGCTTACCTCCGGGAGCACGGCTCACGCGCAGGGGTAGCTCAATACTATAGTCGGGGGCCGGGCTCAGCGTATCGGCGTGAGCGAGAATGGACTCATAGTCGATCGTCCCACGGTTGAGCGCCGTGAACCGCCATCGTTCGCCATTAAACAATGCATTCTTCAGGTGCATGGACACGAGTCCCGGACCGAGGTGCATTGCATCGGTAACTGAATCCAGGTGGGGTTGATGAGTCAGCAGGTTGCCCGGGTCGTAGTTAAGTCCCAGCCACGGCGTGGGGTACTCACGCATTAGAGCAGACGCTGACGCAGCGTTGTCAATGACGTTCGGCTGCCCATCGCCCGGATTCTCCAGTGCGATCAGCACACCGACCGACTCTGCCTCGCGAACAAGCTCATCGATGCGCTCAATAAAGGTCTTGCGAAATTCCGCCTTGGCAGCATTCGTTACTACGCGTTGTGCACCGAGCTCCGCAGCAAAACGGAGACGACTTAGAAGCTGCTCCCCGCCGTCGGGAGCCCCCACATCGATGTGGGCCGAGAACGCCGAACAAGACAATCCGGCCATCTCGAACTGTCTGCGTATTTTCCGAGCCCGTGCTTCAGAGAATACGTCCTCGTCGAACGGATCGGTATAGCCCTGGATAAGTGCCGGCTCGACGAGCTTCACTCCGAGGGCAGCCACTGTCTCTACGCCCGTCTCCAGAGGATGTCCGTCAAATGCGGCGAGACTCACGGTGAAATCTTCTCTTGGTTTCATTCCAGATCTGTCCTTTGCCTGAACACTCTGAGTGTATATCCATAATTTTGTATGCAGAAGTAGGGTAGCATAGTTACCGAAACTGTCAAATAAGTACCGTCGGACACACTCCCTAAGTCGAGCAGCGTGGTGGCTAATCAGTGGTTTCTCAACCGTATGTGTCTCGTAGCGATTCGTCATTCATGAATCCGATTCGTGATCGCTTGTTGGACGTACGTTGCCCAAGAAATGCCCAAGGCAGCTCGTCACCTTCGACTATGCCAAAGTTCAGTACGGCATGGAACCGCACCTTTGACGCATGCGTATGGAAGGCGTATCCTCTATTTTGTATACAAGCTTGATATTGGATGCATCCTCTCATGAGCTAATGCTGCGTCGATATGTTGCCGCAAAGCGAGGATGGAACAAAGGAGGCGCAGATGCCGAAGACGAAATTGACGATTGATGGAACGAAATTCCGCGTAAACGGTGAGCTCACGTACCGTGAGTTGTCGGAGAGCAAACCTACAGCGCACGGACTCCTTATGAACGCTCGCTTCATTCAGGGGCTATTCGACGATAACCTGGAGCCCGAACGTTTCGCTCGCTTCGGGCACAAAACCTGGGATCCGGAGGCAAACACCGACCGCTTGATTGCCGCACTTCCTGAGTGGTACTCGTACGGCCTTCGTGCATTCACGGTAGGAATCCAGGGCGGGGGGCCGTGCTTCACGATCGATAACGCGACGATCGGCAACAATCCGTTCGGTTCCGACGGACGCCGGATCGATCCCGCCTACGCTGGAAGGCTCGATCGCCTTATTCGCGCGGCAGACGAGCTGGGCATGATCGTAATCGTTTCATACTTCTATGGTACGCAAAGTGCTCAGATACCTGACGGAGTTGGAATCCGCAACGCCGTAGCCACGGCTTCGCGCTTTCTTCGGGAGAATGGCTACACAAATGTCATCGTCGAAGTGGCGAACGAGCAGAATGTCTCGGCCTTTAGTTCCCATCCGATCGTCAATAATGGGGACGGGATGGCATGGCTCATTGACCTCGCCCGACAGGAGTCGGGGGGAATGCCCGTCGGATGCAGCGGTGCAGGAGGTGCTCGGGATCGCGAAATCGTCGCGGCATCCGATGTCTTGCTCATTCACGGAAATGCGCAGACGCGACAACAGTACTACAACATGATCCGTGATGTGAGTGAATGGGCGCCGGACAAACCGGTCGTATGCAACGAAGATTCGCAGGCGCTCGGCCAACTGAAGGTGGCCGAGCTCACCGGAACATCGTGGGGTTACTACAATAATATGACGAAACAGGAACCGCCGGCCGACTGGTCGGTACTTCCTGGTGAAGATCTATTCTTCGCGATCCGTATGGCCGAGATGATCGGAATCGACGTCGATCATCCTCCGTTCGAGAAACAGTACTACCTCCAGGGATTCGAGCCGGAGATGACGTACGACGGGATTCGCTGGCCACGCCTTGCCGCGTTGTATCCGGAAACCGTCGACTACGTCGAGTTCTTTCGGAACGGGAAACCGTACTATCTCTCGTTCGATGAGCCGTTCCCGGTGCACTTTCGGGCCAATTGGATTCAGGGCGGCGTCAAGGTCGATTCCGGCGAATCGTGGAGTGCCACTATTCACCTGAGAGACGGTCGGGCACTCGAGAAGAGTGCGACTACATGAGACACGTGAGGATACCACCAGGAGCAGAAAGGATATGCGAATAAGGGTAAGCCCGTGCGGCCATTTTTTCCAACAAGACGATGGATCTCCGTTCTTCTTCCTGGCGGACACGGTCTGGGTGCTGTTCAACAAACTCACGGTAGGAGAGGCACGTTCGCTGTTCGCGGACCGGCGAGCCAAGGGATTCACCGTTATTCAGGCAGTCGTGTTTCGCGATCTGTTCGAACCGAACACGCCAAATGTAAACGGGGATCCACCCTTTCTCAGCGACGACGATATGTTCGCGGTGAGGCTGAATCCAGCTTGGATGGCTCATCTCAAGAGCATCGTCGCCGCCGCCGGTGAGTCGGATCTCTTTGTCGGGCTCCTACCCACATGGGGCGACAAATGGAACGATCACTCGAACTCAGCGGGACCGGTAATCATGGATCGGGAGAGAGCTCGTGTCTACGGCCGATCTCTCTCGGATCAACTCGCGGATTTCGAGAATATTGTCTGGATTCTCGGCGGCGATAGTCCGATCCTACGGCAGGATCACGCCGATACCATCCAGGCTATGGCTGAGGGGATTCGATCCGGAGGGAGCTCGAAGCGGTTGATGACGTTTCACCCGACGGGCGCAGACACCTCGGAGGTGTTTCATTCAGCCGCCTGGCTCGATTTCAACTCTATACAGACAAGCCACGACAGACCCAACCTTCCAGGATACGTCCATGTGGAGCGGCTCTACGCCAACCGTCTCCCGAAGCCGTGTCTGGACATGGAACCGAACTACGAAAGTAGCCCGATGTTCGTTATGAAACGGAACCGGGCACGTCCAAATGTCGAGCCGCTTTTCAGTGCGTATGATGTCCGCAAGAGTTTGTATCGCACGGTGCTGGCCGGTGCCGCCGGGTTCACCTACGGATCGGAACCGATCCGTCAACTATACCGGAGCGGCGAACGGGTTCATATCCATGACACCTACGCAATGCCGGGTTGGCAGGATGCTCTCTCAGATCCGGGGTCGGGTCAGCTTCGCCACCTCGTCGACATTCTCATATCACGGAGTTACTTTACCCGCATTCCCGCTCAACACCTGTTCGTGCCGGTACGACAATACGGGTCGTGGGCAGATCGTATTTCGGTGGGCATGCACTTTGCCGGACAGGAGAACACCGACCCGGTGTCGCATGTCCAGATCGCACGATGCTCGGAAGGGTCGTACATCTACGCGTATGTGCCGGTCCGGCAGGTCGTAACGCTGAGAACGAGTGAACTCAGCAGCCGCGAAATCGCCGTCACCTTGTACGATCCCGAAACGGGGCAGCAGACCGACCGTTACACTGCTCCAAATGAAGGTACGATTACCGTCGTCCCGACTCGAGACCTCGATACCTTCATAGTTCTTGATGCGGTCGGCACAGCCGGTTGAGCACGATTGTTTTCGGTCGGCGCCGCGCAGCTCGAGCTCGTCTGCGAAGTGACACGCCGACCACCGATGGAACGGCGCGTGTGATCTTCCCTTTTGTCCATCGTTGGTTCCATGTCGAGTTAACTTGGGCTTGAACAAGCCGATGATCAACTCCGAAAGACGAGTGGACCATGTAGGTCTGTCGAAGCAGTCGTGGAGAATCGTGCGCGGTCAGGCGTCGGGTACAGAATAGCGTTTCACTCGTCTTGAGCATCTTGGTGATCGTCTCTCACGAACGAGCGAGACTTTAGATGATGGTGCGACATGAGCTTCTGCACCGCATCTGCATCTCTGGTTCGCAGAGCATCAAGTATCGATCGATACTCCATGAGGGTTTCGTTCGGGTCTCGTACGAGGCCGTGTTGAAGAGTCTTGATGATGTAGCCATGCTCGCTGGTCAGGCTCTGGATCGGCTCGTTTCGGCAACAGCGGATCACCGCGCGGTGAAAGGCGACGACGGCGTCCTGGTATCGCTGGAGATCGCTCTCGTCCAACGGTGTAGTGAACTCAGAAAAGTAAGCACACAGCTCGGCGAGTTCGGCACCGCTCGCCTCTTCTGCACACAGACGAAGTGCCACACCGTCAACTGCCGCCCGCACGGCGAATAGTTCCGCCAATGCCCTGTTCGAGTACGGTTGCACGAAGTAGCCGCGCCCGATCTCATGATAGATGAGTTTCTCTCCGGCCAGTCGGTTAAGGACCTCGCTGATCGGCGTTTGACTTACTCCGAGTTGCTCTCCGAGTCGCCGCCTGTCGATTCTATCCCCGGGGGCGAGTACTCCCTCCTCAATCATCCGCTTGATTGCCTCATACACATGCTGGGTTAGCACGCGCCTCTCAATGAGTGCCATTTTCCGCCTTTTCCTTGCGGCGCACTATCTCTTCGCGCGACTCTTCGATATGGAAGTGCATCGTCTGTTCAGCGCGGCGACTGTCACGCGAGCGAATAGCGCGAATGATCGATCGGTGCTGTTCGGCACTCCGCTGAGGCGGCTTGAACAGACCTTCCAGATTCGCGATAAGCATAAGGTTAAAGGAGGAAACGATGCTGTGCAGAATGGCATTCCCGCTCATTTTCATGATCTGCATGTGGAGGCGGTAGTCGGCAACCTTGATTTCGTCTTCCTGATCGGAGTTTGCGAGATTGTCGAACGCGTCACAAAGTGCGACAAGCTCATCGATCTCCGCCTGAGAAGCTATTACCGCCGCCTCCGCCGCGCCGAGCGGCTCAAGTCTGAGTCGCAGGTCGTAGACGTCGAGTAAATCGTCCCACGAAAGCTGTCGAACTACGAAACCGCGGCGCGGGGGTGACGAGACAAGCATCTCGTTCTCCAGTTTGTGGAGGGCGGAGAGCAGTGGTGTCCGCGATACTCCAAGCGTTTCCGCCAGTTCATCCTGCGCGAGCTTCTGACCGGGACGCAACTCACCCCGGAGTATCTTATCCTTCAGCACCTCATAGACTTGCGCCGCAAGATCCTGATGCACGACCATGAACTCACTCACACTTTAACCTCTTATACTATAATGCCTTACTTGTCGAGCGAAGCCAATCCGAGGAGTTCCCGTGCCTCTCCCGGAGAGGCAATCCGTTTCCCCGCGCCCTCTATCACTCCAACCAGATGCTCGACCAGTTCTGCATTGTTTCGGGCGGGTCTATCCGGGCGGATATACCACCATCTTCGAAACCAACCCGGAGTGTCCGGGCCCCCAAGCCAAGCGAGGCGCTGATACTGACAAAATCGGTCATTCCTTCATGGAGGAAGCCCCACCGCATGCCCGTTGCCAACATGCAGGCGAGGTACGCGATGTGTTTCGGATCCGCAGAGAGCGAGCTCGGAAACCCAAGGGCGAAGTTGAAATGCAGCGGTTCGCTGAGCACGCCTTCGGATAGGAGCTCGCACGCGCTCTCGATCATACTCGGGTTAAATACTTCAAGCTCGGGCACTACCCCGGCACCTCGCATACGTTCGGCCCAGTACCGAATATCCGGAATGGTGTTAATGTAGACACTCTCGCCTACATTGACCGAGCCCATGTTCAGACTCGCCATCTCGATCCGTAAATCGTTCAGGCAAACACATCGCTCCTCCAATGACAACGTTGAAAGCCCTCCGGTGGAGCCCTGCAGTATTAT
>PUOG01000337.1 GCA_003552745.1 Spirochaetaceae bacterium | reverse complement strand
TGAGGCGGCTCGTGGATTCGCTGAAGGCTGAGTACAAGATCCAGTACGGCGAGAGAGAGCATGCGATGAGTAAACCGTACAAGGTCGTGGACAGTGAAGGCGCCGGCTCAGGCGTCTGAAGTCATGACAGTTGCGTAGAATCCCAAACGCTTTATACTCACCGTTGACATGAAAAAAGACGCCATCGACCGCACCGAGTGGGTGCGATTGAGTCTCGGTGGAAGCACATCCACGATCATACATTCCGGGGTGGAGGATCTCGCCGACGATCTCTCGGACGCCCTCTGGGTAATGGATGCGAATACCGAAGCGATCTCCGGAGCACCGGATGGTGTACGCAGAGTCGTGCTGCCGGTCGGAGAAGCGGCGAAGTCGTGGCCGGCGGTCGATCGGATATTGCGGGCTGCAGTAGAGCAGGGGATGGACCGGCACGGGCGATTCGTCGGGTTCGGCGGAGGCGTCGTCTGCGATGTTGCAGCGTTCGCCGCGAGCATCTATCTTCGCGGTGTTTCAGTCACCCTCATTCCAACGAGTCTCCTGGCGATGGTGGACGCGGCGATCGGCGGAAAGACCGGTATCAATTTCGCCGGCTTCAAGAATATTGTCGGGACCTTCCACGCCGCCGATGAAGTGAGGATTTGTGAGTCGACCACTCACTCGCTTACCGACCGTGAGTTCCGGTCGGGACTCGCCGAAGCGATCAAAGCGGCGCTGCTCGGCGATGTGGAGTTGCTCGAGCTCTTCGAGGGACACGCCGAAGCGATTCTGGCTCGCGAAGACGCGATTCTTACCGACGTGATTCGCCGCTCGATTCTCGTGAAAGCTCGCGTGGTAGAGGCCGACTTTCGCGAAGGCGGGCAGCGAGCCATTCTCAACCTCGGCCACACCTTCGCGCATGCACTCGAATCGGTTGCCGGATTCGGCGAATGGACGCACGGGGAGGCTGTTGCCTGGGGAATGGCCCGGGCGGCACGCCTCGGTGAGCTGACCGGTCATACCTCCTCGCAGCACGCGGCGCGAATCCTCACGCTGCTCGAGCGCTACGGATACCGAATCGATCCCGGGGTCGCCGATCCGAATGCGCTGCTCGAGGCGATGCGGCACGACAAAAAACGCGCCGGCGGTGCGATTCGTTTCGTGCTTCCGTGCGAGGTCGGGGAGACGGTCGTCGAGCCGGTCGACGAGGTTACCGTTCTACAGGGCTTCGTACACCCGGGTTAGAAACCGATACGCCTCGCTCGCCGCGCCCGACTTGTCCTCGATCTCATCGATCAGGTATTCCAGGCTCGCCAGCGATTCCTCGACCGCCTGAGAATAGCGGCGCATCGGCTTGAAGTAGTAGACACCCGGTTCGCCGGTCTTAAGCGCGATTACTCCGAGCGATCGGCCCGACTTCTTCAACTTGGAGAACTTGAGAATACACGGCAGCTCGCGAACGATTTCGTCTGCGTGAAGATCGCTCTGAAATGTACGCTTGCGTGGCCAGTTATCGACGATATCCTCGGGCAGCCGGATGTAGGGGGCGAGATTCAGGACCGTTCCGAACCGTTCGCCGGCGAGAAGCTCCTGACCCCGGAAGAGAACGGTCGCCCGCATGTTCGCCTGTGACTCCGGCAGCGATACCATTCGGTCACCGGCGACCTCCACGACATCCTCCCATGGACAGACTACCGTCTTCTTCTTGCCCTTATGCGGTTTGAGCGTGAAGCGCTTGCCGTCCACGGTGACCTGCCAGGTGGTGTCGCGGCGGGTGTCCTTGCGCTCCTTTCGCTCTTTCCGACCTGACTCCGCCTTTTGCAGCTCCTCGGCGAGCATGGGAGAGATGCGCTTGAGCCATGAGCGTTCGATCGGCGAGACGCTGCGAGCGAACATGCGCGATGTCCGCACGATTTCTCCGGCGACGATGTATTGAGGAGTCTCCCGAAACATGACACTACCGGGATGAATCTGAATGCGATCTGCGGTCATGCTGCGGTACTGCGTTCGGCCGGTGCGAACGCAGACAAACTGGATGAGCCCGGTGGCTACCGCACAGAGATAGTCAGAACGGGCGCCGCCGGAGGTAACCGGCACTCCGAACTCGGAGACGATCTCGGCGAGTTGTTCGGCGACGTTGCGGATCTCCGCCATCGCCCGCGGTTCGAGGTAGTGTCGTTTACAGAAGCGTTCCTTGCCTCGCGCATCCATGTATGCCCGGAGAAGCTTGATATAGCTGACGAAGTCGCCGAGTGCGTCCCTGAATGTGTGATGGGCCCGGCGTGCCTCCGCCTCCTCCCCCTCCGGAAGAAGGAATGGGGTCTGCGACGTGAGAAACGCAGCCGCAACAACCGTCTCTTCAACAACCTCCGGGTAGTGCTCCATCGCCTCCACGATCATGCGACTGTGCCGGGGCGAGAGCGGGAAACGGGCCATTCGCTCTCCGGTCTCGGAGAGCGCGCGCTCCTCGGTGAGGGCCGAGAGGAGATCGAGTGTCTCGATCGCACCCTCGATTCCGCGCGTCGACGGAGGTGAGATGAAATCGAAGCTCTCGAATTCTCTTATGCCGAGCTCCGCCATTCGCAGTACAACTTCCGAGAGGTCGGTACGGTAGATTTCCTCGGTGGTGAACGGCGAGCGCCGCTCGAAGCTCTCCTTGGAATAGAGCCTGAAGCAGGTACCCGGGCGAGTGCGTCCGGCGCGCCCCTTGCGCTGTTCGGCGCTTGCCTTGGAAATCGGCTCTTCGATGAGGCTCGAGGTGTACGTTCGCGGGCTGTAGTGATTGAGCTTGGCGAGACCGGAATCGATCACTGTCGTGATGCCGTCGATCGTCACGCTCGTTTCGGCGATGTTGGTGGAGACAACGACCTTGACTTTGCCCGGCGGCGCCGGCGGGAAGACGCGCTCCTGCTCTTCTCGCGACAGACGGCCGAAGAGCGGGAGAATGTAGAGCTTTCGGTGAACCCGGGTCTTTCCGAGCGCCGCAATGCAGTCGCGAATCGCCGCCTCTCCGCTGAGAAAAATGAGAATATCCCCTTCGGTTCCATTCTCGACGGTACGCTCGACCACATCGCTAATTCGGAAGATCAACTCTTCCTGGCTCGTTTCAGACGCCGGCGGCTCGTACACGACCTCGACCGGATACATCGGGCTATCGATGCGCACGATCGGGCAGCCTCCGAAGTAATCGCTGAAGATTTCCGCCTTGATCGTTGCCGAGCTCACGATCACGCGGAAATCGGGACGGCGCTCGAGAACGCGCTTCAGCAGTCCGAGTATGAAGTCGATGTTGAGGCTGCGTTCGTGCGCCTCGTCGACAATCATGACGTTGTACGCCGACAGGTCGTAGTCGTGTTTGAGCTCCTGCAGGAGAATTCCGTCGGTCATGATCTTGAGGCGCGTTGACGGTGCCGTTTGATCGTCGAAGCGCATCTTGTAGCCGACGAGTTGGGGCGGGCTCGTTCCGGTCTGCCACGCAATGAAATCGCACACCGAGACGGCGGCGATCCGCCGCGGCTGGGTCACACCGACGACTCCGCGCTCGGTGAAGCCGGCCTCGTGGAGGATGAGTGGGATCTGAGTCGTCTTACCGCTGCCGGTCGGACTCTCGACTACGATAACCTGGTTGTCCGCAAGCGCGGAGAGGATACGCTCGCGCTGTTCGTATACGGGAAGCGAACGGGGATCCAATGCTACTCGGTCCCGAGTCTCGATCGAAGCATCTGCGCGGCGTCATCGACACCTGCAGCCTCGAAACTCTCCCGGCTGCGGAGGTCCTTGCAGTTGATCCGCCGTTCCGCCCGCTCGTCGGGTCCGCAGATGACCGCCAGCGGAATGCCCTTCTTTTCGGCATAGGTGAACTGCTGTGCGAGTTTCTTCGCTTCCGGATAGACTTCGCAGGTGAAACCGCTCTCTCGTAATGAACGGGCGATCGCATGGTACCAGCCCACCAGAGACTCATCGAGACAGAACACGAGAATCTCGGCTGCGCGTCCGGCCTCCGGAGTGCGGCCGAGTTGTTCGAGTGCGGCGAGCAGCCGGTCGAGTCCGACGGACCCACCGACACCCGGCAGTTCCTGCTTCGAGTACAGGGAGGCGAGATCGTTGTACCGTCCTCCCGAACAGACGCTGCCGATGTCGGGCAGCTCCGGAAGGAACGTTTCGAACACAATACCGGTGTAGTAGTCGAGCCCGCGGGTAATGGAAGGATCGAGGATGATGTTTTCTCCCGCGCCCGCCTCGACGACCGCGGCGATCGTGTCACGCACCCGGTTGCTGTCGATATCCGGCCCGCCGGCGAGCTCTTCGAGCCGGCGAATCACTTCCTCGTACTCGCTGTCGGCAGTGATGAACTCGATGACCTGCGCCGCCTTCGTCTCACCGACCAGGGCGGTTAGATCGTTCTTCGTTGTCTCGACACCAACCTTCCTCAGCTTGTCGACGGTCCGGAGCACTTCGGCACTCCGTTCGCCGACACCGAGATGCTCGAGGAATCGGGAAAAGAGGCCGCGATGCGCCACTCGCAGCTCGATTCGCTCGGTTCCGAGCGCTCTGAACGCTTCCACGACGGTCAGAAGTATGTCGGTGTCGGCGGAAACGCTGTCGACGCCGACGATGTCGAAATCGCACTGAACGAACTCGCGATAGCGGCCGCGTTGGGTATTTTCACCGCGATATGCCTTCCCGATATGGTAGCGCCTGAATGGGGTATACAACTCGTTCATATGCGCCGCCATGTAGCGCGCGAACGGCACGGTGAGATCGAAGCGAAGAGCGACATCGCGATCACCGTGATCCCTAAATCGAAAGATCTGCTTGTCGGTCTCCCCGCCGCCCTTTCCGAGAAGAACTTCGGTGTATTCGAGCGTAGGAGTGTCGATCGGGACATAACCGAACTGCCGGAATGCCGATTCGAGGCGGTCGGTGAGCGCTCGCCGAACGCGCTCCGAGTCGGGCAGTATGTCCCGGAAGCCCTTGAGAACGCGTGGTGATATGAGGTTCATTGCTCCTACCTTACGGCAGGCGGCGCATAAGCGACAAGTCCGGCTGATACGCGCGTTCGATGTGAGCAGCCTGTGCGTCGCGGCCACGCAGTAAATTGATCGTCGAGAACCACTTCAATCCGGAGAAGCGATCGTCCGGGCGGCCGAACTGATAAAGAACTCCGCGATAGAAGTACTCGAAGCGCTCATGCGTGTGCACCTCCCAGCCGGAGATTTCGGTGATCGGCATTACGAACAGGAGTCCACGGTCGGTCTCGACGAAGTCGAGATCGGCCAGTCGCCCGCGTCCGAGCTCCAACGAGCGATTGGGACGCCGGCAGAGAAACTCGATGCGGTCGAGATAGCAACTCGCACGCCCGTAGCCGACCGCGTGTACGCGACTTCCGCGAAAGCCGATAGAGAGCTTGACTCCGGTATCGCTGAACAGCAGGCCGTCCGGGTCGTTACTTGTCGCCGAGCCGATACGTTGGTCGAGCCGGCGAATCTGCCACTCGTTCCATTCGACGGTCGTCGAGAACGGAAGTGGGCCGCTGACCCCTTCGAAGAATCCGTATTCATTCACCCGCACCGTATATCCACACGACGTGCAACCCAAGTTGTGGCGGTGCGAATGCAGGGTGCCTATCGCCTCGCACGCCGGGCACATATAGAGCACCGCCTCGAGGAACTCGGCTCTTCTTCGGCTGCGATAGCGGGCCAAGCGTCTCTGCTGGCTCACGTAGTCGTCGTGATTGAGTATGCCGGAGAGCTGACGATAGATGTCGTCGGTGGACATCGATCGCAACTCGGGGCCGTCGAACAGCTTCGTGTAGCGGATCGTGACCGGTCCGGGACGGATCGACGGCGACCAGCACGGGTTTGCGAAGAACACGCCGTCGAGAATCGGCACGATGACCGGTATCTTCAGCAGCTTGACGAGTTTCGTCGTGGAGTAGATGAGCGGAAGCGACTTTCCGTCCCACGTGCGGCGGCCCTCGGCGAAGAGGCAGATCACCCTCTTTTCCTCACGCACCTTCATCATCCGGCGGATACTCTCCAGATCGCGCATCCCTTTTGTTTTCGGAATCGCCTGGATGAGATTCAGCAGAAAGGCGAGAATCCGGTTTCGGAAGTTGCTGTCGGCGACCACGTAACGGATCGGGTGGGGTGTGTGCACGGCAATCATGAACGGATCCCAGAATCCGACATGATTCGGGATGAGGATATACGGTGGTTCGGTCCTGTACAGCACCGAGCGATTGTATGCACGCACTCCGAAACGCCGGCGCAACCAGAGGCCGAGCGTCATGCGAAGAAGGTTGAACAGTCGGCTGCAGAAATCGCCGTGGCAGACGGCCCGACGGATCGCTTTCATGCCCATATCGATACGTAGTATACTCTGTCTTCCGTGGAGTACAATAGATGACATTCAGCTGGAGCATCTTCATCGATCTAGGAATCATTGCCGTTGCGCTTCTCATTGCGACGGCGTTGCGAAGCAGAGTTCGCCTTCTGCAGCGATTTCTGGTACCGAACGCGCTGACGGCCGGCCTCATCCTCCTGCCGTTCTATAACTACGTTCTCCCCGCCTTCGGTGTAACGGCCGAGAACCTCCAGATGCTGACCTATCATCTGCTCAGCATCGCATTCGTCGCGATGGCGATGCGTCCGAGTGCGCCGGCGGGCGAGAAGGGCGACGGTCGTATATTCGCCACAAGCGTCGCGATCATCTCGCAGTTTGCGATACAGGTAATGGTCGGCCTGATCCTGACGCTTGTTCTCATAACGCTCTATATGCCCGATCTGTACTACAGTTTCGGATATCTGCTGCCGCTCGGTTTCTCTCAGGGGCCGGGACAGGCGTTGTCTATCGGTCGGGGCTGGGAGAGTGCCGGCATCGTCGGAGCCGGTAGCGTCGGATTGACCTTCGCAGCGGTCGGATTTCTCATCGCCTGTTTCGGGGGTATCTTCCTCATCAACTACGGTATCCGACACGGCTGGGTCGATCGTGACGACATCAAGGTTTTGCAGACCGACCGGGTGCGCACCGGACTATACCGAAGTGCAGCCAGACCGGTCGGATCGTACCTGACCACCGAGAGCGAGGCGATCGATTCAATGACGTTCAACACCGCGATCGTGCTTTTCGCATACTTCCTCGCCTACCTCGTTCTCAGCGGTCTCCAGGTCGTACTCTCGGCGGCAGGTCAGATGGGAGCCGATCTGGCGACCAACCTCTGGGGCATCAGTTTCATATTCGCCGCTATGCTCGGCCTGGTCGTAAAGCAGGCTATGCGACGCCTCGGTCTCGAGTATCTGCTGGAGACGAACACGCTGAACCGCGTGAGCGGGCTATCGGTCGATATCATGGTGGCGGCGGCGATCGGTGCAATCTCCATGATCGTCGTGGTCGAGTACATCGTTCCTATTACCGTCCTCTCGGCCGTCGGCGCGCTCGCAGTGTTCGCCACCGTACCATGGATCTGCTCGCGTATCTTCAAGGACCAGCAGCACAAGTTTCTCCGCATGTTATTGATCTTCGGGGTGTCGACCGGGACGCTAACGACCGGACTCGCTCTGTTGCGTGTGCTCGACCCCGATTTTGAGACTCCGGTTGCCGGCGACTACGCCTACGCGTCGGCGATCGTCTTTGTAATCGTGATTCCGCTCATTCTGAGCATCAACTTCCCGGTCATGGCGTGGCAAACGGGTAATCTCATGTGGCTCTGGATTACCTTCGCGATCGTGTTCGCGTACCTGCTATTTACCGCTATCTCGTATCTCGTGCTCGCTCGCGAACGTGCGTTCCAAAGCGGTTCGCGCGTCTGGCTGCACCGCTCGAGCAGCTCGACCAAGGCTTGAGTGCGATGGTTCCGAGACCAAGCGACAGACTCAAAGAGCGCATGGCTCATGTGCGCTACAAGATCGCCGTAATGAGTGGTAAGGGAGGCGTCGGAAAGACTACCGTCAGCGTGAATATCGCTGCAGCGCTCGCGGCCGGCGGCGCGAGAGTGGGTCTGCTCGATGTGGATATACACGGTCCGAACGTCCCGAAGATGCTGGGTCTGGACGATGGGCGGTTCGCGGTAACCGAGTCATCGGATGGTGAATCGCCGGGAGGCGGCGACGAACGACGCGAGATCTCACCCGTTTCCGCCGGCCCGAACCTCATCGCGGCGAGCATCGGTTTTGCCGGATACGGGCAGGAGAGCGCTCTGATCTGGCGGGGTCCGATGAAACTCGGTCTCATCAAGCAATTCCTGGAGGATGTCGACTGGGGTGAACTCGAATATCTGGTCATCGACACTCCTCCGGGGACCGGTGACGAAGTAATGACTGTATGTCAGTATCTGCCCGATCTCGACGGCGCGGTGGTGGTAACGACACCACAGGAGGTCGCGCTGCTCGATTCGC